>CAIUZK010000192.1 GCA_903903635.1 uncultured Bacteroidota bacterium | reverse complement strand
GTCTTTCTGCGGATGTCCTTGATGAAGTTTTCTGTGGACTGCTTTTTCTTTGATTCCATGTTTACATTTTTTGTTGGTTAACAATGGAAACACTATCTAAAGTTATGTTCTTTTTAGTCCACTTTATGCTGACGATTTACATGCCAATGATTTGAACGTGATTTCTAAAATTGGTGCTATAAAGTTCAATTACGCTCCTCCCTTAGACAGAATGCCACAAGGTGACGAGTCAAGGCGAAATGATAGAATTGGCATAGAGAATGTACATCAATTCTATACAAGAAGAAATCTTTACACAATTTCGAAATTATTTGAAGTTGCTAAAAGTTATTCAGATGCGCATAAACTTATGTTTGTTGTTACTTCAATTTTACCAAAGCTAACAAACATGAATAGATATATGCCTCAGCATGGAAGTCGAGCTGTAGTAGGACCAATGGCAAATACACTATACATTCCGCCAATGTTTGTGGAAAATAACAGCCTCGATCAGTATACATTTCAGAAAAAGAAAATTGCTAAAGCATTCGTTGGTTTAAATTATTCACCAGGCTCTATACATTCTGCAACAAAAAATATTATCAAGAACAATTCTGTGGATTATGTTTTTACAGATCCGCCATTCGGTGCAAATATCATGTATTCTGAATTAAACTTTCTTTCTGAATCGTGGCTGCGTGTGAAAACGAATAACAAAAAAGAGGCTATTCAAAATAAGACCCAAGGGAAGAGTACATTAGACTATCAGAACTTAATGACAGAAGGGTTCAATGAATATTACAGGATTTTAAAACCAGGACACTGGATGACTGTTGAGTTTAGCAACACGAGTGCTGCTGTTTGGAATGCTATCCAGAACTCGATTCAAAGGGCAGGTTTTATAATATCCTCAGTTACGGCTATTGATAATACCCGTGGTGGATTACATGCAATGCTTGGTCCAACGGCAGTAAAACAGAATCTTATAATTTCATGCTATAAGGCTGAAGAAGGATTTGTTGAAAAGATGGTTAATGGAAATTCAGAGCTTACAGTTTGGGAGTTTGTTGAAACTCATCTCAATCACATACCGATACACTTAAAACAAAACAATCAAACATTTGCTGTACTTGAAAGAAATCCCAAAGTTATCCTTGATAGATTGATTTCATTTTTTATTGTTAGAGGGTTACCAATACCTATTGATGCAAGGGATTTCCATGAAGGGTTAAAGCAGAGATTTGTCGAGATAGATGAAATGTTTTTTACAAAGGAACAAGCTGCGGAGTATGATGAAAAAAAATCTAAGACACAAAATTTCATACAGTTGTCACTCATTGTAACTAATGAATCAGATGCCATCGAATGGTTAAAAGATAAACTGCGAAAAGATCCGAAGAAATACCAGGATATTATGCCGGAGTTTAGAATAGCAACACAGTCCCTTCGAAAGGGAGATACGCTGCCGGAACTACAGGATATCCTTAATGAGAATTTTATTCAAGAGTCTGATGGTAAGTGGCGCACACCTGACCCTAATGAAGCAAAAGACCGTGATGCATTGCGTAATAAAGTGCTGTTGAAAGAATTTAACGGATACATAGCTGTCATTTCACAACCAAAAGCTAAAAAGCTCAAGGAAGTAAGGGTGGAAGCACTACGTGCCGGGTTTAAAAGCTGTTGGGAACAAAAGAACTTCAAGACTATTGTTACCCTGGGAGATATGATCCCGCAGAGCATATTGCTGGAAGATGAACAATTATTAATGTACTACGATATAGCAAAAGACAGGGTGTAATGATATACCAGGGCAGAGAAGTAGAAATATTATCAAAGAAATCAGTGTTCGGCAAAAGTATTGCTGAAATAAAAGTGCTGTCTACTGGTGAAATCAGGTCTGTACCATTCACCGAGTTGTCAGACGAAAAGAAACAACCTACAAACAAAGAGATAACCTTTAAAGCTATTGCTGCGAAGATAAAGGGAGAGGTGTTTAAACAATCAATGCTGGCTCCGATAGAGAGTAACATTGTTCCTTTACCACACCAGATATTGGCTTTGGAAAAAGTAATGGCGGGTCAATTTCTTCGGTTTCTATTAGCCGGGGAAGTTGGGATGGGTAAAACTATTGAAGCCGGTTTAATTTTAAAAGAACTTAAACTAAGAGGTGTCATAAAACGTATTCTGATCATTGTACCCAAATCAGCTATGGGGCAATGGCAACAAGAGATGAAGAAGCATTTCAATGAAATGTTTCATATTTACGACAGTGACTACATCAATACCTTAAGCCGCACCTTTGCCCGTTTAGAGGTCGATAACGAGATCAATTTATTCACCCAGCACAATCAGGTCATCGTCTCAATGGATGCGCTAAAACCCATCGAAACACGCCAGGGCTGGGGTAAGCAAAAGGTTGAGGAATATAACCGATACAGAATACAAAGTGTATTAGAAGCTGAATTTGACCTGCTGATAATTGATGAGTGCCATAAAGTTGGCGGCAGCAGCACACAAGTTGGTCGTTTTCAGATGGCTGATATTTTATGCAATGCTATTCCAAACGTTTTGCTTCTATCAGCAACGCCACACCGGGGTAAGAGTGATCATTTCAGAAGAATATTACAATTGCTTAATGCTGATGCCTTTGCTGGGGAAGGTATGCCTACTATACCTGAGCTGGAACCTTATGTGGTAAGAACAGAGAAACGACAGGCAATTGACTACAATGGCAAACCACTGTTCAATAAACGCCATACCCAGAAGGTAGAAGTAACTTATGATCCTATTAAACATCGTAAACAGCAAAAGCTCTATGAGTCTGTTACCGACTATGTTGTTAATGGGTTTAACCTGGCGCAACAAACAAAGAACACCTCATATGGGTTTGTAATGTTGCTGTTCCAAAGGATGATGAGCAGTTCCACCCAAGCCATATTGGATGCGATGCAGAAAAGAGCGAATAGGCTCTCCGGTGAGCGGCAGGAGGTAAATAAAGAGAACATCATCAACAATCTGGATGAGTATAGTTTCGAGGGACAAATGGAGTTGGATTTCGAACAGAAGATTTACCACATCCTCGAAGAAACCCAAGCAAATTATGATACAGAACTCAGCATCCTACAGGGGTTGATCCGTGATGCAAAAGATTGTTTAGATTCAGAAACCGATGCAAAGGTTGATTTCCTGTTAGGTAAATTACAGGAACTAAAAAAGAAGGAGCAAAACGCTGATTTGAAGTTCCTGATCTTCACTGAATTTACCAGCACTCAATTCATGTTGAAGAAGATCCTTGAACAGAAAGGCGGGTACATATGCGATGCTATCAATGGTTCAATGGATTTTGACCAACGTGTTAATGCTTTAAAGAAGTTCAAAGATGGTGCGCAGATACTGGTAAGTACCGATGCAGCCGGTGAGTCATTAAACATGCAGTTCGCCCATATCATCATCAACTACGACATGCCATGGAACCCGATGGTGGTGGAACAACGTATTGGACGTGTTGATCGTATCGGACAAACCTTTGAGGTTTTGGCACTCAATATGCTTTTAGATAACTCAGTAGATAAGAGGGTTTATGAAGTAATTGAAACGAAACTGAACCAGATAATGAATGAGCTGGGGATTGATAAAACCTCTGATGTACTTGATAGTACATTAGAACGTGACCAAATAAATCGGTTATATCTTACATCCTTACTTAACCCGGCTAAATTTGAGCAGGAAAGCAACACCTGGTTAAATGAAATAAAGAACAAGCTCCAGGACTATAGAAGTACCGAAGGTGTGTTACCAACTCTTTCTTCCAAAGATATTAGGGCTGAGAAAGTGGATGCAATTAAGCACAGCCCACTACCTAAATGGTTAGAGGGCTTAACAAAAAACTATCTGCTCAACAAAGGGCTTGGCTATCAGGATCTAATTGATGGCATTAAATTCAAGTTCCCCGGCTTCAAAGAAGGCATTTATACCTTTAATATCAGGGAAAGTGTAAACAACCCCATACCGGAACCTATTTCGCTGCAACACGAGATCATTCAAACAATATTGAAGGATGCGATTCCTTTTACTGATACACAACAAGTACCAATAATTAAATTGAGCCAGGGAAATTCAACTACCGGTCAATGGTCACTATGGCACATGGAGGTAAAGAATCAATTCGAATCGGTTCAAATCATTCAGCCTGTTTTTGTTTCTTCCGAAGGCGACAGTTTCCCGGCATTTGCTCAAAGCATTTGGGATAAACTTATTCAGGAAAGCGAATACTTCAACTGCATAGGTACACTTACTGAAAAAGAATCGAAAGAAACGTATATGAAGGTGTCGTTAAAAGCCGAAGAATTACTTCAAGTTAAGTATGAGGAATTTGAGATGGCATTAGTCGATAACACAAATAAAATACAGAGTAATAAAGAGAAGTCATTCAGTTTTCAAGAGATGCAGATGAGCAGGATAGGTATTGATAACATTAGAACCTCAAGGTTGAACCGGCTTCAAAAAGAAAAGGAAAATTGGGCTGCGACCTTCGATTCAGCAAAACAAATTGTACCTGTTTTATCATGCCTGTTAATGGTAAATATTGTAAATGAGTAATTGGATTGATAAATATAAGAAGCTGGTTGTATCCAGTTATAAGCCACATGTCATTATCGCTGACATGGATGGCTTGTTTGCGTATTCTGAATTAAAACAGGCTCTGGAGATTGAAGGTTATCATATAATAGTTGCAAGTACAGATCTGGATTTAAGGGTTCAGTTTGAGTTAAACGTAAGAGATTCAGAGAACAAATTCCTGATAGTAGCACCAGCTACATACAGCCCATTGCCGGACATTGCATCGCAGGTACATTGTATCGCTGTCAGCCTGCAAAATATATTTCCTAACCTTGACTCAAAAGCCATAAAGGGATTAAGTTTCAATGCACTGTGCCTTTTGTCGAACATAAAACCATATGAAGACCTTGGTCATGAGAAAACATTGAAATTCTTACTTGAGAACCTTTATAACGTTGACTTTGACTCATTGACTGTTTCGAAAGCCAAAGAGAAAGTTTTCAACGCTCTTATCATGGTGCTGCTTGAAAAGAATGGAATAAACCAGCCATTATCTCAGTTCCTTGCTGGCATCGCCAGACCCTATTTTCCTGATCTCGTAAAAATGGGATTGACAGCCGGTAATCTTGTGAAGTACATTCAGGATGAATGGCAAAGCTATGTGTCAACGAATAGTTCAATCCTTGATTTTAAAGAGCCTTTGCTCAGCAAGAGCTTGGGCTATCTTTTTGCATTTGATTTTGTTAAGCCAGTTAAAGTTTCCCAAGAGAAATATAATGACTTCCCAAAATTCTTAAAGATTGGTCTGTACACAGATAGCCAGGAAAATAACGACAATGAATTAGATGGATTAATTGATTACCTGGCTCAACAGTTGGACACAATAGAAGACATACCGGAGCAGTGGTTCAAAGTAATCCAGGTTTTTGCCAATGCTAAATTAAAGTCGCTGGCAACAGCCAATACCGAATTATCAGCAAGCTATTTGAAGTTGGAGAATAGGTTTAACAATAGGTTTCAAAGATTCTTTGATAACACCTATGGTAGTCTGTTTTCATTGAGCGGAGTGAGAAAGCCAGTTGTTGTTTCAAGAATTTTAGAACATCTAAATGCACAACCAGCAAAGCGGAAAGCATTACTGGTAATTGACGGTATGAACTATTGGCAGTGGGCATTGATAAGTAAAGCTCTTTCAGATGCTGGTATCAATAGTTCACCAGGAGCGACTTTAGCTTATATTCCATCTATAACCGCTTGGTCGAGGCAAGCAATACTCAGAGGTGACAAGCCAGATCTAACGACAGACAATTCTAAGGAAGATAAATTATTTGAATCTTATTGGCTGCAACATAACGCTAATATTCACCAAATAGAATATCGGAAAATAGGGGTCAATGAGCCAAATATTGAAGGTGACATCCCCAACGATGTAACGATCCTTGCCCTTGTTTGTAATGACCTGGATGACATAATGCATGGTGCTATACTCGGTAATGCCCAACTACTTGCATCAACCAAACAATGGATTGAGGTGTCAAAAATAGTAAGCAATATTAGATACCTATTGTCGCAAGGTTTTCAACTATTTGTCACCTCCGACCATGGTAGTATTGAAGCCACCGGCATTAAAAATCTTAAATTAAAAGACAAAGTTGGTTCATTAAGCAGAAGTAAAAGACATTTGCAATTCACGAATGAAGTTTTGTTGAACAGCTTTATGGATGAGAATTCAGGTTTGATTTTGGGAAAGAAGAACCTATCTGTTTATTTAAAAAACCAGGAGGCATTTACTAATGAAAACAAACAAGTAATAACGCACGGTGGTTCCCATTTTTGGGAAGTAGTTGTGCCATTTATTTTTATCAATGGACAGTAAAGGGAAATACATAGGATTAAATCAACGAATTCCCTTTGATGTGCTTGACACATCAATTCACAACTACATTGTGAGCGGGGTTATAGATAGAGGCAATATCTTGCAGCATATGCTGGAATTTACATCCGGCATCAATCGAGCAAGTAAGGCTACTGCTTATGTTGTTCGCATCCTTATCAGGCAGGAACGGATGATTGGCGTTTTAAAAGGTGCTCTAAAAGACACACTATATTCTTCACTGAAAATTGATGACAGAAAAGCAATTGCCTTGTGTCTAATCTCATTAACCTACCCGATAACATATGACTTGCTCATCGCTTTGGCACAGGGATTCAAAGTGCAGGATCAAATAAATAAGCAGTTCATCAATGAAAAAGTAATGTCCATTTACGGTAGTAACCGTACTGTGGACATAGCAATTGATGCGTTGCTGCCGATGATTATTGAGTTAAGTACAATCAAAAGAGATAAGGTGAGCATTTACTCTTTGGGATCTAAGCTCAACATCTCCTTCAATATTGTTTATGAAATTGTTGTCTATACAGACATAAAGCTGTCAGGTTCAAAGTCTATATTGATCGATGACTTAGCTCATAGACCATGGTATTCATATTTTGCTTTGTCATTTGCTAATAGAGATAGTTTCGGCAAATTAATCTCCCAGAAGGATAGTGCAGTTGGCAAAGGTTATTTAACCATATGAAAAGTGCATAAATGCACCTGAATACATGGCAAAAGAACGGGTTATTGAGCAATTTGCACCCCATTTTGTGCTATATTAATGACCACATACACCGAGATATCTTACCACCCCTAATAATGAAAAAACAGTCTAAAACCCTTGTCCAGCGTGTATTAAGCGATGAAAAGATGCAAAAAGATATTGACTCCTTTTCGTTGTTTTGACTCCTTTTTGCAAACAACCTGATACCACCCACCCCCGGTGGCGTATCCCACGCCAGGGAGGGCTTCCTGGAGGTAGGGGGTAGTTAAAAATCAATATCATTCCCTAACTCGAACTACAGAACTGATCGGTTTTTATGGCTGATGAGTAACCCTTCTGAAAATCTGAAAAAAAATTAGCGTTGGAAAAACGAAGCACTTTTGGTGTGAAAAATGAGATCCGAAAATTTTTGGAAATCAAAACTTTATCACAAAAATTCGGAACCAGTGGGGGACTTCAATAACATAGGGGAAAACAAAACCCCAGCCATTAAAAAAGATAATAGCTGGGGTGAATCTGATGGAACAAATCAATGTGTTAATTCAGTTTTTGTTGGAAGTGGTATACCTGACCCATATCGAATGCCAGGTCGTCAAGATCGATCATATCCTCAATGATTATTGATAGCTGAATGGCATAAGCATCATGTGAATAATGTTTGAAGGAGATGCCGTCAAGAGCCTCAGCCAGATCATCATAACCAGGCTCCTCTATTTTACCGCTATCCGTAATCATTTCAAACAGGGTGCGCTTGATGGATGACAGCTCTGGTTTCGTTAGTGTTGTTTTCATTTTGTCCATAATATTGTGTTTATTATAAATAGCCTGGAAACCGAAATTCGAAGCGTTGATGCAAAGTGATCAGAACATCAGCTCGATCGGGTTTATCTTGGATCTCCCCATATTCTTTTTGTACAGATCCTCTATGAGTTTACCAAACTGGTGTTGAGTGACCAAGTATGTTGTTTTGTGCCTGGGAGGTGGGTAATGAACATTTATAGCCCTCACCGTTAGGGCAGCTGCATAGGAGATCAGATCTTTTTTCGACATCGTTTGTATCATGTATATAAATAGTGCCGGATAGGCAAGTAAATCAGGCTGTCAATAATATTAGTATAATTATTATAGCTGTATCACCAATCTTGGTATAACATAAAGAATGTTACCATTCCATAGGTATCGAAAGTGACGATATTGAATGCTTAAATATTTTCATAACAAATCGCAAATACTTGATTGCAATTTGTTAAATTTGATGTATCTTTGATTTTCAAAGCAGAAATTATGAAAAAGTTTGTCTGTTATTATCGTGTATCAACGCAAAAGCAGGGGAGTGATGGTTTGGGTATAGAAGCTCAGAAAAACTCTGTTTCTTCATATATGGGAGATAAAAGCACTATTGTAGGAGAATATACCGAAGTTGAAACCGGCACACGAAAAAAGAAGCGTATTGAAATCTATAAAGCCATAGACCTGGCGAAAAAAGAAAAAGCAACACTTGTAGTCGCCAAGTTGGATCGCTTAGCCAGAGATGTAGAGTTTACGTCAGCCCTTTACAATGCAAATGTTGATTTTATCTGCTGTGACAATCCCAATGCAAATAAACTGACAATACAACTTCTATCGGTTATAGCGGAGCATGAAGCGGAAACCATTTCAAAGCGCATTAAAGACACTCTTAGGGTTAAGAAAGATCGTATCCGCATTGGCATCTATACTAATAAGGATGGATCCATTATGAAGCCGGTAAATGGCATTGTACGGCTGGGAAATCCAAACGGATTTGGTGATTTTCAAAAATTGGGAGTACAAAAGATAAAAGAAAATGCACTTACCGACAAGGCAAACATACAAGCCATGGACATTATATGCTCAGCCAGGAAGCAGGGTCTGACTTTGCAGCGGATAGCCGATAAGTTAAACAGTCTACAGTATACCACCAGGAGAGGGAAACAGTTTAACCCAATACAGGTGCAGCGGCTGGCATTAAAATGTGCCAATTGAAATACTTAATCGAAAATTTTCATTACACTGTCAGCGAACATAATCCAGAAACAGGGCATAAAGCCCAAAGTCCATAATGCAAATGATCGGTCACCGAAAAAAAAGGAGCACCCGACTATTACCAGAGATGGGATCATAAGTAACTTAGAAGTGAAGACTGGAACCACAGCAAGAATTATGCTAAGCACAAATGCGGTTACAGCGAAAGCAACACTGTGTACGAAACAACAGTAAATAAAAATCCAAACATAGATTTTTACAGACAAAGAGATATTTGATTTCATACCCTAATGTTTTTATGGTGCAGGAACTATTGCGCATCTATTTCGGTTTGTTGATGCATTACGTCTAACAGATGATAGACATCTTCTAAACGTTCTTTTTGATCTCTATTAAGAACCGTTTTATGTGAATCATTATATTCTTTAATGTCTGACATTAGTGATTTTACGCTTATGCCGTAATTTGCAGCAACTCTCGGAATGCCATCTAAGTCATTGTTTTTCATATGTTCGCTCTTTTCGTTTATGTATTTTTGAGACATAGCGTTAAACGTTTCCTTAAATATCCTTATATCAGAATCGTATTTCCCACTATTATCTGATGCGGTAACATTATCGTTTGTTGTAGTCGATTGACTTTGAGAATTATTGTTTATATTTTGATTATTGCCTTGGTTTATATTATCACTGTTTTTGCTGGGTAGTTCACCCTTGCCGATTGTTTCTTTAGAAGTTGCAGAAATGATATCTGGCTTATTTAACTGCATTTTTATTTGGTCAACCCAAGCATAAACCGTCAACGATACAAAAAGTACCAGCACTAAAATTGAAGCGTTCTTCATAAAATGCAATTAATATTTTGGTGTGAAATTTATTACACAAAAATAAAATTTCTTTTTTGGATACACAAGTGTATCCAGCATATTTTTTATACCTACCGACTTTTGGTCGGTGAAACATACGGCAGGAATAAAGGCGTTCGGAGTTCAGTTAAGGCGGCTAAGGGAGTCTAAAGACATGAGTCAGCAGGAGCTTGCTGATCTTGCTGATGTCGCCAAAATAACCGTGCAGCGAATTGAGAATGCAAAATTCACCGTTACATTAGGTGTGTTAATTTCATTTGCTAATGCAATGGAAATTTCTTTAAGTGAATTACTTGATTTTCCCCTGCCAAAGGATAGTTAGCTTTTTTAAGGTCGGGCAAGATGTGATGTATTTTTAATGCCAGTACACCACCAGGAGAGGGAAACAGCTTAACCCAAGGTGCAACGGCTGGCATTGAGATGCCTGGACTATTGTACAGCAATACTTTGATCAAAATCGTTCTCAAACTCTGTATACATCGAAGATTTCATCTTTTGAAATCCGATCCGGGATATCACTACACACATCCACAAAAATCCTCTTTTTACCCTTTCCTTATTCAGCAGATATGATCTACACATCAGTTCCAGCCAATACCAGCCTATAAAAAATACAATGAAGAAAAATTGCGTTTTACCCCATTGAGCCGTTGGCTGTTCCAAATCTTTGTAAATTTTCAAGTAGAACCCTATAGTAAACGGTACTACGGTAAGAAAGGCTGCCAACAGAAAATAACCAAGATCCCAATTATTTTTCATTTTTTGATCAATCCATCTACCGTTACAGTATTCTTTCCTTTCTAAGACCACTCTTGCTTGAATTTGCGCCAATTCTTGTTGCTTCTTTTCTTCATCACGTTTTTCAAGTTGCGATTTAAGTTCATGTACATGTTTTTGAGTATCTAATAGCAACCGATCCTTAGTTTCCTTTTCCAGAATATACTCCTGAAACAAATTATCAGAGGAAAGAAAATCTAATGACTTATCAATGGTGTCGTAAGTAATCTCTTCCGGCATACTCGTGCGTTCACGTAAATGATGATTTAACTCAAGAGCAGATTCTTGATTCAATCTCCCTTCCCGCAAATCTTTCTTTAATGTTTCATAGTGCTTGGAAATAAAATTATTAGTGTGAGATGCCAGAATAATTTGAGCCTTGGTTACGATATCAAATGACTTCGGAAAATCGTTATTCGCTCCAAGTCCTTTTTTTAGCTTGAACCAAAATTTGTTCGTTAAATAATCAAGATTTTTGGCAAAGGGTATATCTTTTTCCTCAAATTTCACCTTGTTATTGTGGGCTAAAAATAAAGCAAGACCATTTTCAGTAATGTAAATGTGACCTATATTTTCAAATTTATCCCTGCTTTGTCCACCTCTAAAGTAATTTACCTTGGTAAACAACCTAAACATTTGGTGACAGGATTGTTCATCAAAACTACCAATCTTTTCAATGGATTCTTTTTCAACCATTTTAATTACTGATAGATCCTCCACATTATAATCACGGTATTTATATAAAATTGAATCATCAAAATCTTGTAATACTATACCCATTAGTTTTAGATCCTGATAAAACCTAATTTTCTTCGCAACAATATCACTCGGATTTTTACAATCGTTAAGGATTTCTTTCATAGCCGGTCTGTGGGAAGTTAGTTGAGCCCTTCCCCCCTTAATTTCCTCCGCAATACGAAACATTGAGTCGATTTCATCAGCAGATTCTTTAAAATACCGTAACTTGATCCTCTTGTCACTTCCTCTATTCTTATTTGACTGATTAATTTCAGTTACAAGTTTATAGAAATCGGTAAATAAATCATTAAACAAAATACCATTGTAACCCAATGCATTGAATAGGTGTTCAGGGCTGAGTAAAATTGTTAAATCAGTATTCCATACACCAAATGTGTTTAAATCTGAGGAATATTTAATTCCCTGATAAAGAATAATACCCTCCCTTACCAAATTTAAATTCTTTCTAAATAGTGTATCTACAGAGTTTTTAATTATAAAGGCACTAATTACATCAGTATATTTCTCAGAAATTCCATTGTCCATTAAGAATTTTTGAAAATTATCTTCAATGATCACTTTCTCTTTTTCATTGATTTCTGTGTTGCTTCTCTTCTTTATAAATTCAAGTAAATACCCTAAAATATCATTGTGAATTTCCTTTAGAGTTATATACTCCTTATCTAAACTCTTAAAGTCTTCTGATATCTTCTTATCGAAATGGAATATGCCAGACGCATTTTTACATACATCGTTTAGCCTATTTCTGATTGTACTTCTTACAACTGCTTCTGGAATTTTCAATCCATAGACTTTCTCAAGAAGCGAAGTCATTTCGGTAGGAGTTGTCGACCACTTATTTTCGGTAACAACAACACCTTTTATAAACTCGGCAATTATATCAGTGATGTTGCTATATTTTTCACTATTATACAGCTCACTGAATAGTGCTACCGAAGCTAAAAGATTATTTGCATTCATATAAAAATCAGAAATCTCATTTACAAAATACTACTAAATAAAGCAGGTAATATTAGTGAAATATTTTGAAACCATGACAGATGGCTCAATAGTATAAAGATGTTTTGAAGTGATTACTAATGATAGGTTGAATTGGTACTCCCTTAGCTTAAAAAAAATGAAAAAGCCAAAAAATGAAAAAGATGTATAATTGCCTAAATCCTGCCTAAGGTCAACATCTTAAAATGATGAAACCCGCTACTGTAGCGGGTTTCATTTTCATCGTTGTCGGGGAGACAGGATTCGAACCTGCGACCCCCTGGTC
>CAIUZK010000191.1 GCA_903903635.1 uncultured Bacteroidota bacterium | reverse complement strand
GTACTTGGCATAGTGCAGTTTTTTAATGTTAATAATTGGCGAAACATTCGTGTTATCGCATACTAAATTAAAAATTCGGCTCCTAAATCATTAGGATGACCGCACATACTGCACTATGCTTTACTTACATAATTACTTTTACAACGAAATAAAAATGGGATAGAACGAGTAAGATGGTGGGAGTTATTTCCTTCGTTCCTAAAGTTCTGCATTTATAAATGCCAGCTTAATATACCTTGATTTACTACATTACAAACCGGAATAAAACCGAAGCATTTATATTCCAGTCCAAACTTAAATGATGCCCATCATCAACAGTATAAACATAAGCAGCTAGCTTTGCACTTTATTTTATAAAGTGCATGAATAAGTAAAAATCAATTTCTTAAAACAACAAGCTTTGGGCCATTGATTTTTACGACTATGTAGCTTTGTTTTCTTTGTGATTTACTTTGTGTTTCTGGTGGTTAAAAATTATGCGTTTTTTATTCCTTTCAGGTTAATTAAATCAATCACCCTGGGGTGCCAGGTAAGTAATAATTATGAGCGTTCAGAAAAAGACATACGGGATAACGGGAATGCACTGTGCTGCATGCGCCCTTACAGTTGAGAAAGCCTTAAAAGCGGAGAAAGGAATAACCGATGCAGCAGTAAATTATGCCAACAGCACTGCCCTGCTCTCTTTCGAAACTAATGACACCGACCTCAATAAGGTGCGGAAAGCAGTCAGGGATGCCGGCTACGACCTGCTCACAACCGATGATGAAAATGACCCCGCAAAGATCGAAGCCCTTAACCGGAAAAATTACGAAACTCTGCGGCTCAGAACTATCCTCGCCATTGTATTCTCTGTACCTGTAGCAGTACTAGGTATGTGGAGCATGGATGTGCCTTATGCCGGTTTTATCATGTGGGCGCTTGCAACTCCGGTGGTGGCCATCTTCGGCAGGCAGTTTTATATAGGTGCCTGGAAACAGGCCCGTCATTTTGCAGCCAATATGGATACCCTCGTAGCATTGAGTACAGGTATAGCTTACCTCTTCAGTGTGTTCAATGTCCTCTACCCTGCCTTCTGGACCAGCAAGGGACTTCATGCCCATGTTTATTTCGAAGCTTCTGCGGTTGTCATTGCTTTTATACTTCTTGGTAAGTTGCTCGAAGAAAATGCCAGGTCAGGCACATCCGCTGCCATAAAAAAACTGATGGGACTCCAGCCCGATTTTGTAAGCCGTATGGTGAATGGCGAAGAACAGGAGGTATCCATTAAACTGGTCGTTGTAAACGATCTGTTGCTGGTAAGGCCGGGTGAGCGAATCGCAGTAGATGGCGAGGTAACCGAGGGCGAATCGTATGTAGATGAAAGCATGCTCACCGGCGAGCCGCTGGCTGTAAGCAAAAAAACAGGCGATAAAGTTACCGGCGGAACCATCAACCAGAATGGCAGCTTTACCTTCCGGGCCCAAAAAGTAGGCAACGATACCCTGCTGGCACACATAATCAAAAAGGTGCAGGAGGCTCAGGGCAGCAAGGCCCCGGTGCAGCAGTTGGTCGACCGGATAGCCGGAGTTTTTGTGCCTGTCGTAATGTCCGTTGCCCTGCTTAGCCTTGTATTGTGGATCATGCTGGGTGGCCCTGATGGATTTGTGCACGGACTGCTGGCTATGGTTACCGTATTGGTTATAGCCTGCCCATGCGCACTGGGCCTGGCTACCCCCACAGCCATTATAGTAGGCGTGGGCAAGGGTGCCGGAAACGGCATACTCATCAAAGATGCCGAAAGCCTCGAAACCGCGCACAAGATAACCGCTGTGGTACTCGACAAAACCGGAACCATCACCGAGGGACGACCCGTGGTAACAGACATTGCCTGGAAGGAAGGAGCCGATGTAGCCTTGCTGTCGTCGGTGGTGTATAGCATGGAGAGTCGGTCTGAGCATCCGCTGGCTGGTGCCATTTCCGGATTCTTTAAGCATATTGCCACACCACAGGTCGATATCAATTCATTCGATAGCATTACAGGCAGCGGTGTTACCGCAATCTATGCCCGTAAAATTTACTTCATAGGCAGCAGCAAGCTCATTACCTCGCTCAACCTCAAAATCCCCGACAACCTCGCTACCCTGGCGAAACAGTGGGTTGCCGATGCCCATACCGTTGTTTGGGTTGCCGACCAGTACAATGCACTGGCTGCCATAGCCATTGCCGATATTATTAAACCCGGCGCTGCCGGTGCAGTGCAGCAATTACAACACATGGGTATATCGGTTTATATGCTTACCGGCGATGCTGCCGCTACCGCCGCCATTATTGCCGCCGAGGCAGGCATAACCGATTTTAAAGCCGGATGTTCACCTTCTGCTAAAGCAGATTTCATAAAAGAGTTGCAGCAAAGTGGCAAAGTAGTAGCCATGGCCGGCGATGGCATCAACGACAGCCAGGCATTGGCCCAGGCCGATGTGAGCATAGCCATGGGCGGCGGCACAGATATAGCCATGGAGGTAGCCAAAATGACCCTTATCTCCAGCGACCTCAGCCTGATACCCCGCGCCATAATGCTTTCACGCAAAACAGTACGGCTCATCAGGCAGAATCTTTTCTGGGCGTTTATTTACAATGTCATAGGCATACCCATTGCCGCCGGTGCGCTCTACCCCATCAACGGCTTCCTGCTTAACCCCATGATAGCAGGCGCCGCCATGGCCCTCAGCTCAGTATCGGTAGTAAGCAACAGCCTGAGACTGAAATGGAGTAAAATTGAAGTCGCCGGGGCCATCAACTTTTGATTTCATTTTCAGGGTATAGTGGTTTTTGAGATTCGGCTGAAACAGCTGGAATTGCACACGTTTTTTTTAAATATCGTTGCCTGATTTTTTATTCTAAATCAAGCGATTAACCGCTAGGAAGGCATTAATACCCATTTACACGCACAAATAAAATAGCTTTCTATAATACCAAAAACAGGACTTTTTTACGGTTTGGTCTTTGAAAAAATCCACGATACTGTACCCGCTACTAATAAACATGCACCGATATTTCGTAGGGTATCAGTATCTGAATGCAGCATTCTATTAGAAATAACGATTATAGCAAAACCTGCAATCATTAAGGCGGCTCCGATAATCATTAAGATTCGTTTGGTGTTCATGCCTTTTTCTTTTTAGGCGTGTTCGCCTTTGTATGCTTTACAGCAGCATTAATAATATCCATGAACGTCCCATTAACTACAAGTCTTTCCTCGTAATGGTCGGGACGTGGTTTCTTTTCTGTGGCTTTCTTTTCTGTTTTTGCCATAATACAAATATAAAGATTTTTGGCACAATTTTTGTACCTTTGTAAAACAAAACGACCCTTAATGCACCTCTTTTTCTAATGAGGAACTCCAAATGAGGGAGCGGATGCACTAAGGTTCGGAGCGGATATATTTACACTCCTATTGTTTCGGTTGCTGGACACAACTATCTTATTGGGGCTTTTACCCCTTTTCTTTTTAATCTATATCGCTAAATCCAAGTTCCGGAGCTATTGAACCGTCTTTATGGTATTTAGGCAACGACCTATCAATTAGTTTTTTAAAAGCATTCCAATTATATCCCGATGCCCTTGCTAATAGGACTACAAAATTTAAATGTTCTTGCAATTTAGGATGCCCATAGTTCACATCAATAAATTCAGTGTGTTTATGTTTTCTGTATTTTTTCCCAGTTTCTATATTTTTTATGGCAGGATTTTTACTTCTTAAAAGATCTAAAACCTTAGGAGCGATACGGGAATAAACAACATCATTAATTACGTGCCCCATCCATTGAGGCTTTCTCCCAGTATTGATATTTTTCCATGTAAAATTTTTCATTCTAAATATTGATTCAAAAAATTCATCAGGATACGAGGGAATCAATTTCCCTTTTTCTTCTAAAAGGAATTTTTCTAAAAATTGCTGAAGGACTGTTTTCTCTCTAATTTTATCATACCCTGTTACCTCATCTACTAAAGCAATTATCCCAACTTTAGCAAACCCTTTAATCATATCATACGCATTTTTGGCGACAATATTTATATTTTCATTTATAATACCCCTTGTGTCAAAAGTCCTTTTAGCCGTAACATATACATCGCATATATCAGCTAATATAGTGGCATCCACACCCCTTGATCTCATTCCAGAGGTAGAAATGTAATCAACGGCGCTATTCAATTTTTCCCGTAACTCCTTGGTAATGAATTCACTAAGATAATTTGCTGATAGATATTCAGGCAAAACGGCGCTATTATTGATAGTGGTTTTTTTTCTACTCCAATAAGCGCCGCCGCCTTTTATTCCGAATGCGGTCGCTAAACTTCTTTCTGAAAAAATCCGCTTCCCATCAACAACAGCGGCGGATAGAAAAAAACCATTCAGCGGGAGTTCTCCATAGTGGGATGCTTTAGGTAATAATTCACTTGAATCATCTGGGATAACATCTAAATTATCGCTAGTGTCTTTTGTGAAGTCAATATCAAAATCTTCAGAGGATAATTCAATGTCTCTTTCTCTTGCAAGTTTTAGCAAAATTGTACGCCATTTAGCCGGTATAACGCCGGTTTTAGTCCAATGGTAAACAGTTGTCTGCCCCTTACCTAAAAGACCCGCTAATGTACTTTGACCACCAAATTTTTCTATAATTAATTGTGCAGCGTTCATACTAATTGATAATTATTTCACCAAAATTATCAATATTTTTGAAAATAACAAAAATATTTTTCAGTTTTTTTGATAATTTATTTGGTTTGTGTGTAAATCCCGTTGTTCCAGATGTTCTCTCTAAACTTAAAAAACAAAATGTTCTTACAGATTTTCCGAAGGGAATCTGGAAGTGCCAATAAAATTCCATCTCAGATGGCCTTCAAACGCAAACAGCCTGATGCTACCCTTTTTGCTCACCACAATCCCAGACATCGTCTCCCGGTAGCAGCGACGGCGTGTGCGGCCTCGCCGGTTATCAAATCACAAAAGTAAGGTCCATCTCCGATCGTCAATAATTTCCAGACCCGTTGTTCCAGGTGTTCTCTCTAAACTTAAAAAACAAAATGTTCTTACAGATTTTCCGAAGGGAATCTGGAAGTGCCAATAAAATTCCATCTCAGATGGCCTTCAAACGCAAACAGCCTGATGCTACCCTT
>CAIUZK010000190.1 GCA_903903635.1 uncultured Bacteroidota bacterium | reverse complement strand
CTACAGTAGTTTACCAGCTTTTTTTCAATTTTGGCCCGGTAGTAGCCGTTTTCATTGGTAAGGGAATTCAGCGTATAACTGCTAAAATTCTCCCATCCAAGCATACCGCACATGATGTCATAGAAGACGCTTTTTCCATTTGCACCGCTACCATATAGTAGTAGGGCTTTTTCCAACTTAAGTGTGCTTGTCCGGGTGAATATGTAGCCCATGTATTCCGCCAGCACGGCTTGTGATTGTGGGTCGGGAAGAACCTGGTTAAGGTACGTGTTAAACATTGGCGCTACCGCTTTTGGGTCGTAGTCAAAATGTAATTGGTGAAATAGATTATCGGTGTTTTTAAAATCCACAAGTTGCCTCACACCCGCATTTACTTCATACGTTCCATTGCGCAGGTTGATCTGCACTTTATCAGGGTCGGCATACGGGTCGTCTCTCATTAGTGCCTCAATTTTAAAATGTTCCATAAGTTTCTCAGCGAAATCGGGGTTCCAGGCCTTTGCTTCAGGTACGCCCATTCTTTCGGCGACAGAGGCGAGTGTATTTTTCACATCATCGACGCTTCGCTCTTTCCAACTGGCACCGTTGTAAACATAGCACACTTCGTTCCTATACCCCATGTCCCAGTTTCTCTGGCGTATCTCCACGAGCATTTGCCGTACGGTGCTGATACCAAATTGGGCATCGCTAAAGCGTTGTGTGCCCCATCGACTTTGAAAATCATATGGAGTAATCGCGTTTATTATCTCAGTATGTATCATAATGTGTTTCACTGGTATTTGTCTTTCACTTCCGGTTTTTTTTTCTGTACTCATTTTTATGTGTATTGTTGGTTACTTTGTATGTGCCGGGGATGCATCCCCGGCGTTTGTAGATTGCTCATGCGTGCATGAGCGCCTTTAACCTTATTAATAATTGCAAAAGTGACCGCGGTGCCGAAGCAATCGTCTGCTTCGGCACCGGCAGTCATTAATTTCAAGTGGAACTGCTTGTTCCATGATTCGTGAAAGCATCGCCAAACTGGTGGAAGAAATCAGCGAAGTCATACACCACGAGGTAAACTCCGCCAGTTTCAGTTACAAGCGCTTCAAGTTCCTGTTGTGCTTTACTTCTATCATACTCTGGCTGCACCAATTCGACAAGCAGTTGCGTACCCAGGAATTCAGTAACCAGCACATTCCCGGATTCAGGGTTCATTCTTTCACCCTGATCGGGTTTTGTTTCTTGTATATATATCTGACACAGTGAATAAGCAAGGCATGTTGCAATAGCCATGACGTTGCCACCATAGGTACTGTAGTCAAAATTGGAAATTTCTTTTAATTCCTTTTTTAAGTCTGCGTCGGTATATTGGCAGTATCTTTTTGCTAAGTCTGTAAAGATGTCTTGTGCCCACTTCGGGTCTGTTTGGTAAATCGTATTTGTTTGTTGCATAGTTTTTTTTAATTTGTTTATTTAGGTTTAAACCTCTTTTACGCGCCGGCCATTCGGGGCCGGCATCATTGGATGCGCTGGTGCGCGCCGCTGTTGTGGGTCATGATGTGTCTGCAATTTGCGGGGTATCGTCCAGTGCTTGTTGCTGAAGCTGATGCAGTAGGTCGACAAGCCCGGTCGCCACATAGTATTTATCACCTGCTGCCGATAGGCGATTCTCCAGATCAAGTTGCGCCGTGCTGCGGTTGTACCTGGGGTGTTTCACTTCAACATATTTAGTGGTGCCGGGATTAGCCACTTTTAATATTATGCCTCTTCGTGGATTCCGGTTGAGATGTTCATCGCATGGGGCATCGGGTTTCGTGTGAATGACATCTGGTGCCTGGAAACTGGTGAAGTGCAGGTAGTCCCGGATGGCTTTTACATTGCCGACATAGGTGTCCAGGTTGTAGTCTGCCTCGATCAATTGGTATATTGCCAGGGCCGGGCTGATGGGTTCGTAAAATTTATACATCACCCATTTCAGTTGCTGAATTGCGTATCTGTTGTCCATTATGACCTCCTGCGTTTAGAGGTGAGCAATTGATCCACTTTGGTAATAATATCATCGTCGCTTTTTACCTTACCGGTTTTAATCCAGGTCAGTAGGTCGCTTTTCACAAAGTACCGGCGACTATCTTTTTTAAATGAAGGTATTATCCCCTGTTCCGCTTTGCCATAAATGGTGCGTTTAGAATATTTTAGAAGCGTAGCAGCTTGGGCTACATCTAAAATTTCGTCGTCGGTATTATCAGCCAACCTGGTTGTTTGTGCCTGTGTTAAATAATCTAACTTTGCATCTATCAGGCTGAGCCGTTCAGCCAGGTATTCAAAAGGATTTTCCATTATTTTTACCATATATTTTCTAACTGTTACATTTAAATTGACCACAAGGTCAGAAAGTAAAATAGATTTTTAAAATAATCATACACTGATGAGTTACCCTTCTAATCCATTTGAAATCAGGCTATTAACTGCCCGTTATGCATTAGAGATTTTGACAGATATTGAGGATAGCTGCTATAAATTTATAGCAGACATAAAATGGTATAAAGGCTTTAAATGCAGAAGTAAAGAGTGCATTGACAGTAAAGCGAAACGCAGCGATTTTTATCTGGTTGAAAAAAAAGTTAAAGGCGGAATAATTCCCTTTTGCCGTAAGTGTAAGTATTGTGGTGATGTAGAAACACCTACTGCAAATACCAATCTGGATGGTATGAAAATTGATGTAATAAATTTCTTCCAATTGGTGTATTCCATTACGCAGCAACGCTCAGAAGGAAGAATAAATAATGAAACATTATACGTAATATTTAAGGATAAACATAAGGGTATTACCAAAAACCATATTGGTGAGTTAAGGCACATGATTCAATATTTTATGTTTCCATGGCAGCAAGATAATTACATTGATAAGGAACCGTTCCATGTGGAGAAATTTGCATTTAAAACATTAGATGGGAAATGGCAGAAGAACATAATTGTTTCTACTCAATGGGCATTGCATGGATTTTGTACGGCAATAGTATATGACAATGATGATTACGCTACAACGTTTAATTTTTTAACAAATTACATATGGGGCAAAAAAGACGTTGAGATAAAATTGTATAACTGGGGTAATGAATATCCATCTCTGAAAAGTAAATTTCCTAATCTTGAATACACCAAAGAAGCTGATTATCTAAATCGCACAAGTGGGATGGCTTCTGTACGTTTGCGGGAATGGCTCACTAATATAAGGGCTAATAATACAGTTGAAAATATTCAGTTACACATAAACGAGTTTTGCGCAATCTACTATAATGACTATATAACTTTTCAAGAATTGCTTATTAAAATTATTGGACTTCCGCGCTACACTTATAAGACACCTCGCAGGTTAAGGAATATCAGGGCTGGTAAATTTGAAACATGAGACTTGTAATTGGAAACATCAATTGTGGTCGTTATTTTTTTTGTCGCTTTTTCTTCGATAGTGGTTCATTTGTAAAATCCATTAACCCATCTGTTATTGCTTTCTTGGCACTTTCCTCAAATCCGGCCCAATAATTCATCGTGGTCTGAATACTCTTGTGGCCTAAGCTTTCTTGTATATATTCCATGCTGGCGCCGCCTCTGATCGCATTCGATGCGTAGCTGTGCCTTGCCCAATTGCTTGATATATTCTCATTAATTCCAGCATCTTTCGCAATACTTTTTACATTATCATTGAGAAATTTTGTGAAACTTTTTGATTTACTTTTTTTTCCGATCTCGGTTATACCGTCAGTAAATATTGGGAATACATAGGTCTTCGGATTTATGTTGGGGTTGCCATATTTTTCAATGACCCTTTTTGCATCGGTTGTTAGTGAAACTACAATCTGTTTACTATCCGATTTGGTTGTGTGCATAGTTTTGGTTCGCAGAAAAATCAAACTGTCACCGTGGATATTTTCATATTTTAAGTCAGCTATGTCACGTACGTTGATACCGTTACACTGATATATTAGAAACCAAAAGTCTCTCGCTTTTTGTTGTGAGCTACCGTCTTCAACTGGATGATAAAAAAACTTTTTCAGGTCTTCTTTATTCAGTGCTTTTTTTACACGCTGACCTGCCGGCACTTGATACTTCCTTTTGCCGAATGGATAAATTTCTTTTTCTACTTCGCTTTCTGATATAGCCTGATTAAATAAAGCTCTCAAAGGCCGAAGGTATATGCCAACAGTTGTCATTGCCCGTCCCTTATCTGCCATCCATTTTTCATACTTATTAAGAAAAGCTGGTGTCACTTCATCGAACGCAAGGTGTGTTGGTTTTTTGCCCTGAGTTTTTTCAATAAATAATAATATGGAATTAAGGCTTTGTGTATAACTATCAGCAGTACCGATTTTATTATCCAGCGTTAATTTTTTAATGTACTCTTCATAATAATAAATCACATTGTTGCTGTCGGTTGATAACCGAAACATCTTGCGTTCAAATAGTTCAAAAGTAAAATGTTTCAACCCGGCTATTATCTTATTGGCCTTAGCTTCTATGGCAGTAAGCGTTTTTTTTAACTCTCTGTATTCCTGCCGGGGTTTTGCCGGCAGGTAACCGTTCTTATATTCATCTTCTGTGAGGTCGGTTTTTATGTCATACAACCGTCTTTCATCGTTTTTGTGATATACCCTAAGTTTGGCGGGATATTTACCACTGGTTTTTTTACGTCTTTTATCAAGGTAGATTGATACGTTCGGTTGTTCCATGTTCTCTCACTATTATAGAATGAAGATAGCCAATTTGCACGAAATCTGCACGTATTTGCACGAACTTATTTCCTATTTTAGCAAACTGCTTCATACTAAGAATGCTTTATAATCAGGCATCTTCAAGCATTAGGTATGTTTTTTCAAAGGAACGATTAAAGCAATATTGTGACTCATAATCAGGTGTTCCCAGGTTCAAGCCCTGGTGGGCCCACAAAAAAAGTGCGGGAGCGGAGTGCGGTGAGCGCTCCGCTTTTTTTGTGCCCGAAATTCAGCAAAGGAAAGCGTAGTCATAATCGAGTGCGGGCGCAAAGTGTGGAGGTACTTTCGCTCTTCCTTTTCCCACCATCGCTCCCGCTCCCTTTTTCCCCTCCGCTCCCTTGCCCGCTCCAAAAATTACAACTTTTTTTTGCTCTAATACTAAGGAAAGCGACCACTTATTCAAGTGGGGCCTGGTTCAAGTTCTGTACGCCCACAAAAAACAATGCAAGATTTGGAATAAAATGAAAAACCCAATCGGAGAAAATCAATTCATGCCACTAATTTCAAGCTTTATTTTCAGTTGCCATTTCGGGTATTACGCTCATAATCTTCTTTATTTTCAACAACATTTAAACAATACCTCTGGACCTATTTCTTTGCCTCTAATTCTGAACTAAAAAACACGTCAGGTAGACTGAATAACATTAATAAGATGGTAAGTCTTAAACCCAGACAATGTGAATTATGTAACTCATTTCTAAATCCATGTAACATTTACCAGCCTATATCGGGTCATCTTTGTATAGATAAAATTATTTTGGTTAATGTCAGATAGCGTGAGCAATCACCTAATCAAACTATACGCAAAGAAATCTGAAGAGGACTGCAAAAAATAACAATTGAACCTTATGCAACAACATACTGTGAAAATAAAATCAATAAACAAAGTCACTCACGATGTATTAAGAATTGTAACGGATAAACCGCTGCATTACAACTTTACACCGGGGCAAGCCACTGAAGTTTCGATAAACAAAAACGGATGGAAGGACAAAAAGAATCCTTTTACATTTACCTGCCTCCCTGAAAACGATTATCTCGAGTTTACCATCAAAACATATCCTGCTCATAAAGGGGTTACCAACCAACTGCTGCAGCTTACAAAAGATGATGAGCTGATTCTGCATGAAGTTTTTGGAGCAATCAGTTACCGGGGCGAGGGCACATTCATTGCCGGTGGCGCAGGCGTTACTCCGTTTATATCCATCTTCAGGTATCTGCAGTCAAAAAATGAAACAGGCAACAACAGGCTCATTTTTTCCAATAAAACAAAGGCTGATATAATACTTGAAAGCGAATTTAAAAAAATGCTGGGCGATAATTTCATCAACATTTTATCAGATGAAAAAGTGAATGGCTATTCGAATGGGCAAATTACCGCAGATTTTATTAAAGCAAACAATAGCGGAATAAACAAAAAATTTTATGTATGCGGCCCACCACCAATGATGGATGCAATTGAAAAGCAGTTGGCAAATTTGGGCGTAGATAAAAAATCTATTATCAAAGAAGCATTTTAAAGCAACACAATTATTAAAAGGCAAAAAATGAAAACGAACAGACTTTCAAAAACGCTTGCAGCAGCGCTGAATGTGCAAATGACCAAAGAAGCACATGCTTCGCAACTCTATTTATCTTATGCTGCGTGGGCAGAGCAACAGGGATTGAATGGCATAGCTGATTTTCTTTTCAGGCATGCATCGGAGGAACGGAATCACATGATGAAGATATTGGAATATATTTCAAAAAGAGGCGCTGAAGTATTGGTGACAGCTATTCCTGCTCCTCCCGAAAATCCGGCAAGTATAAACCGCTGTTTTGAGCAGATATTTACGCACGAAGAAGGTAATACCACGGCCATATATAAGCTTGTAAAAATGAGTTTTGATGAAGCAGACTGGGCTACCTGGAACTTTATGCAGTGGTTTGTAAAAGAGCAGGTAGAAGAGGAAACGCTTGCAATGAATTTATTGAATAAGATGAAAATAGCCGATGGTGAAAAAATAAGCGGTGAAGCTTTATATGTATTAGACAGGGACCTTAAAAACACACCTGATGAAATAATAGCAGCACAGGATGTAACAACTGAACACCCTTAATAGTTTGCAATAAAGGTTGTTAATTAATGAATGAAGAGAGTATCAGGACTATTAAAAGAATCTTAAGTGTAACCGTTACCAAAAAACATGTGCTATGCCATCATTAGTAGCTATTTCAAAAATTGATTTCCCATTTAAGATAGACCAGCAGGAAGTTAAAGGATACGCCAAAGCATTATTTGAGCCAAGTTTTCCCCAAGTGGAAAAGATGATGAGTGTTTTTGATAATACTGAAATCAGATACAGGAATTTCTGCAAACCATTATCCTATTACGCTGATATTCATTCCTTCAGGGAACAGAATGATGAATATATAAGAATATCCCTGGAATACTCAGTTAAGGCTATTGAAGAATGTATGCGTTCGGCAAATGTTGATGCGGACTCAATAACCGATATATTGTTTGTCTCTACTACCGGTCTTGCCACACCCAGCCTCGATGCGCTTATCATAAACAAAATGAGACTAAATAAAAACATTTGCAGGTCACCGATTTTCGGCCTGGGATGCGCGGGTGGTGTGGCCGGATTTTCGAAAGCAAGTGTTTTAGCCAAAGCCAATCCTGATGCCATTGTGTTGCTGGTATCGGTGGAATTATGTTCACTGACATTTTTACGGAACGACTACAGCAAAAGTAATTTTGTAGGATCAAGTTTATTTGCTGATGGAGTGGCTGCGTGCATCATCGTGGGAGATAACAAGATAAACAAAAAAGCGAAAACCGTTTCCTATCTTGGTTCTCAGAGTAGATTGTATTATGATACACTTGGAGTTATGGGCTGGCAATTCCAGGATAGCGGCTTTAAAGTTTTGTTTTCACAGGATATTCCCAAAATTATTGCAGAGAATATACAGGCTGATGTCATCACTTTTTTAGCCAGGTACCAACTGACTATTTCCGACATCAGGAATTTTATTTTTCATCCGGGGGGTAAGAAAGTACTATCAGCATATGAGGAGGCATTACTGATAACTGAATCCAGTCTCAAAAACACACGTGAGGTGATGAATGATTATGGCAATATGTCGAGCCCGACAGTTCTGTACGTAATGGAGCGGTTTTATACACAGGGGTTTGAAAATGGTTATGGCTTAATGTTGTCAATGGGGCCCGGGTTTTCAAGCGAAATGGCTTTAATTGAAATGAAAAACAACTGATGGCCTTTACCTTATTTATATCGTTTATTATCCTGTTAAGGGTAGCAGAGCTGATCTATTCTAAAAATAATGAAAAATGGTTATTGAAAATGGGTGCAATTGAATACGGGAAAGAACATTATCCTTTTATGATACTGCTGCATGTTTCATTTCTGTGTTCATTGGTGCTGGAATATATGCTCAGGTCTGACGGAACTTATAGCAACTTTATTCTTGTCTCCTATTTTTTACTGCTCGCCTGCAAATTTTGGGTATTATACTCCTTGGGTAAATTCTGGAATACCAAAATATTCAGAATACCCAATGGGTCATTAATAGCAACAGGACTATATAAATTTATCAAGCACCCCAACTATGTAATTGTTGTTTGTGAGATTGTACTGATCCCACTTGCTTTTCATTTGTATTACACTGCATTATTATTTTCAATCCTAAACCTTGTTATGTTGTACGTAAGAATCAACGAAGAAAATAAAGTATTAAATGTAGAAGCAATTCATTAACGAGAATCATTTTTTTCTCCGTTGTTGCCTTTATTTTCCATCCAACACAGAATCCCGCGAAACAACCTATTACGCATTGCATGCCTAAAAAATGTGGGTCATTGCGAGCTGTAACCAAAGCTAAATCAAGAGGTAACCACAGCAAATCGCAGCGAAGCAACTCTGATTGAGGAGTTAAATTGCACACTGCGCAAAAAATATTTTGTTGCGCATTTTTTTGTTGAAAATCAAACCCCCTGCCCCTCCCGTTATAAAAACGGGACCTTGTGCCGGGGAGTACGTTGGAATCAGATTTTCAACATAGCAACTCTGATTGAGGAGTTGAATTGCACACTGCGCAAAAAATATTTTGTTGCACACTTTTTTATTGATAATCAATATATTATGTCAAATTTATTGCACATTTTGGCCTAAGGTGTGCAATTTTGTGTACAAAGGGTAATCCTGATTTGGGTTTACTTCTATTGTTATCGTGGTGCGTAAATTTTACCACGAGGTGCACTATAGTCAGGTTATATTAGTTATGTAGTTTTGGTCACAAGGCTCATTGTTTTTATTCTTTTTTGCTCAGGGTTATAGAATTGCACACTGCGCAATAAATATTTGTTTGCACACTTTTTTATTGATAATCAAGAAATTAGATTGTTTAAATTGCGCATTTTGGCCTAAGGTGTGCAATTTTGTGTGCAATGAGTAATCCTGATTGGGGTTTACTTCTATTGTTATCGTGGTGCGTAAATTTTACCACAATGGGCACTAAGGGTTTTCACGAGGAGCACTTTATGGTTATTTGGGGGCAAAGTTCTGATGAGAAGTTGGATTGGTGAAATTGAGTTTCTATGATGGTACTGTTTTTGATCTATGACAGATCGTATACGGTCTATCATAGATTTTTTTTCGTGGCTAATGGGTTGGGAATTAGTGGGGTATATGTTAGGAGTGAGGTGTGAAATTCGGGGGTGGCTAAATTATGGGGTTTTGTTATGGGTTTTGGGAGATATTAGTTGGGAAATTAATAGATGGTGAAGAGATTCGGAAGCGAGATTGCTTACGACCAGTGGGGTTTGGAGGGTTACTGAAGATGAAAGGATGCTTACGGCCAGTGGGTTTCGGAAGCGGGATGCTTCCACATAATGGGACGAAGCGGGACGCTTACGACCAGTGGGAGAAACACCATAGGCATAAAGGGATCACAAAACGGTTTAATAAATTAGCATCTTGTATAAAATAATTATTATTTTTACTTGAAATTCAATCTGATTAAAAATAAAAGAAACAATACTTGCATGTGCTTTTATTCTGGGTACATTTTATTCAAACGCTCAAAATCAGCACAAAATAGAATTAGATAAGTATGAGGCAGAACTTTCTAAAAATGAAGACTCGACTGTATCAATAAAGCTTGGGTTAAATGAAAAACTGTCCAATGCTAGACCAGATGCAAGGCTTAAGTATGAAGATATGATACGAGGGCAAAGGAAGAAACTATTGCAATATATTGATCTCTACAATAAATATGAGGACGAGAAAAAAAGAAACCTTAAAGAATTTCAGGAATCACAACTAAGCAGATTAAGAGCTAAAGGACTGTAATGGACTTTTCTCGCCGTTGTATGTCTTATTTTCTGACCAACAGAATCTCGCGCAGTTAAGATATTACTCCATAATCAACAATAGGATTCCTTTTTCACTCCATTCCACTTAACTGCCACTAAAATAAAAACTCCATTTTATTTGGAATTATCAATTATTCAGTTTACCTTTGGCCTAAATTTCATCAACTAATATCAAATAATCCTATCATGAAATGCCAGATTCCACTAGAAAGCATTGCACACAAAATTGCGCACTCACCACCAAAATGCGCAATTGTTCAAATCTAATCGCTTGATTTTCAATAAAAAACTGTGCAACAAATTATTTTTTGCGCAGTGTGCAATTCCAAGGCCCAGCATAAATTCTCAGATTAACACAATGCTTCAAATTCCAATATTATCTGCAAAATTCAATCATGTAATCTTTTAATCCCATAAATCATGGTTCATACAGAAATTGCACACCCTACCCCAAAATGCGCAATGATTTGGACATAATTAATTGATTATCAATAAAAAAATGTGCAACAAATTATTTTTTGCGCAGTGTGCAATTTTAAGACCCAGCATAAATGCTCAGACTAACAAAGCACTTTAAAATCCAATATTTTCTAGCAAATTCAATCCTATAATCTTTTAATCCCATAAACT
Source organism: uncultured Bacteroidota bacterium (assembly GCA_903903635.1). GTDB lineage: Bacteria > Bacteroidota > Bacteroidia > Chitinophagales > Chitinophagaceae > Nemorincola. The sequence continues at coordinate 9,810 of CAIUZK010000190.1, read as the reverse complement.
TGCCGGCAGGCAGGTCCTGGTTCAGACAAAATCTGCTTTCGTACATTTACATTATCTCAAATCTAATGTTATGGGGAAATGGGTAATTATTTTCTTTGTGATTTTGGGCACTTTGATTAGTGTTTTTACTACCACACATAGGCTGGCCAACTTAAATAAAGACAGACTGGAACAAACCGGAGATACACAGCAAAAGAAATATTCTGGACTAACGATGTCCCTGGCCCCGCCCGACAAGAATTACTCTGGACTAAAGCTAACCATAAACCTGCCGCGACAAAGCTATCGCAGCATCGATGAAATAACTTTTCAAACCTCATTGACAAATATTGCAGATACTCCGCAGAATATAATATTATATACTGGTTCCTTCTATGCACCCTATTGTATGAAATTAGTCAATAAAGAATCAAATAAATCAGCTTTAGAATTTTCTACAAAGGCATGCCTTTCATCACATCTCATTACTTCAGATGAGTGGGAAAAAATATTGAGGCCTTACCACAGGTGGCTCAAAGTAGGCCAATCAGTTATAAAACAATACAAATTGATTCATATAGCCCCTCTGAAAAACAGGATTTTACCCCCCGGCACCTATACTGTAAGTTTAAGTTTCATGAATATACAATCTAATGAACTGACTTTTACTATAGATAGTTTAGCGAGTTCGCTGAATTAAGGTAGGTACTGCCAGGCAAGATTTTGCTGCATAACTTCCTTAAAATCCTTCCACCAAAAGGCTTATTCCAGCAATCAACATCTTACCTTTGCGCTGTTATGGAAAGGAAAGTTCGTGTTCGTTTTGCACCAAGCCCAACCGGCGGCCTTCACCTGGGTGGAGTGCGTACTGTTTTGTACAATTATCTTTTTGCCCGCCATCACAAAGGTGATTTTGTGTTGCGTATAGAAGATACCGACCAGACCAGGTTTGTGGAAGGAGCCGAGCAGTACATTATGAATTGCCTCGAATGGTGTGGACTGATTCCTGATGAAAGTCCGGAAAATGGCGGCCCGCATGTCCCTTATCGTCAAAGCGAACGCAAGCACCTGTATAAAGATTATGCCGAACTGTTGATCGAATCAGGTCATGCCTATATCGCCTTCGATACACCCGAAGAGCTGGAAAAAATGCGGGCCGAAAACAAGCGCGATGATAATACCAATCCGCAGTACGACCAACGGATACGCGGACTGATGCGTAATTCGTTAACGCTGTCTGCCGAAGAAGTGGCCGCGCTTATTGCCCAGGGCACTCCTTATGTGGTAAGAATTAAAATGCCCGAAAACGAAACCATATCGCTTACCGATATGATCAGGGGCGAAATATCTTTCGATAGTTCGCTGGTAGATGATAAAGTACTGCTGAAAGCCGATGGCATGCCTACCTACCATCTGGCTGTTGTGGTAGATGATTACCTGATGCAGATAACCCATGCTTTCCGTGGCGAAGAGTGGCTGCCCAGTGCCCCTGTGCATGTATTAATTTGGAAGTATCTGGGCTGGAAAGAAAAAATGCCCTTATGGGCGCACCTGCCGCTCATTTTAAAGCCGGATGGCAATGGTAAACTAAGTAAGCGCGACGGCGACAGGCTGGGCTTCCCTGTTTTCGCCATGAACTGGACCGACCCTAAAACCGGGGAAATAACCAAGGGGTTCAAGGAGATGGGATTTCTCCCCCAGGCATTTGTCAATATGCTGGCTATGCTGGGCTGGAACCCAGGTGTAGAGCAGGAGCTATTTACCATGGATGAGCTGGTTCAAAGATTCTCCATGGAGCGGGTGCACAAAGGCGGCGCTAAATTCAATTTCGATAAAGCCAAATGGTTTAATCATCAGTACATTCAGCACACAGACAATGCAGTGCTGGCAGGCCTGGTTAAACCATTTTTCCTGCAAAGCGCTCCCGAAGCAATTCAGGTTAGCGGGGAAATACTGGAGAAAGTAGTAGGAATGGTAAAAGACAGATGCCATTTATTGACAGACTTCTGGGAGCAGGGGCATTTCTTTTTCGTTACTCCCGAGATAAAAGAAATGGCGGTTATCAAAGACAAATGGAATGACCAGAAACAACAGTTTTTCACTGCATGGATAACCGAACTGGAAAACATGTCTGACTGGAACCATGATGCACTCGAAACCGGATGCAATGAGCTGGCTCCAAAGTTTGGTCTTAAAAAAGGAGACGTAATGCTACCCTTGCGGATCATGCTCGTAGGCGGCAAGTTTGGCCCCGGTGTATTTGCAATTGCTGAGCTTATTGGCAAAGAAGAAACCATTAAGCGTATAAAATCAATAACAGGATAAGGAAAAGCTGCTCTGGAAATGGCAAACCTTAAATGCGGCCCCAAAGTCGTTAGCATCGCCTTTTCTGTGGTCACACGATTTTATTCCGAGAACAGCGCTAGCAATATCTAGCATTAGGATCGTGTTCATTATAAGCGGGTCACTTTACCATAATCCAGGCTTGAAATTTGCGCACCTCTCTATCCTCAACATATGATTCCGGATGCCTGATCCTGATGGAGGTTACAATAATACCGGGGCTGATAGCTCCGGTCCCGGTAAGGGTCATTTCCCCGATGGGCACATCATCTTGTGTGGCCTTCTTTTTTAGGAAACTGACGAAACCGTTAAGGCTAATGGATTCTACTGTTTTGCCATCGTGTATAAACATCAGATTAAAAACAGAATCAACCTCGGAAAACTTCACTTCAGTCGAATCAGCCGGGGTCAGAAATATCCATTGCTTTTGCTCATTGGGATAGTTAGGATAGGTGAAATGAAACATCCTGCGATAGCCACCGATAGCAATTCCCTGGCGCTGGTCTATGTTGAAATTCAGGTCGTTCCGGTATCGGGTCATCCCATTTATTTCATTGGCACACAAAATAGCTGTCAGTTTGTTCTTCAGGTCGTTTCGTTCCTGCCAGTCATAGCGATCATCTTCACGTTTTCTGCCCACTGTGCTTTTGTAAAGCGAATCAAGATTAATGGCGAAAATAGGTTGCATCACTTCAATGTGCTTCTTATCAATAAAATAATCAATGATCGCTTTTAACTGTTCCGCTTCCATATTGTTTCTCAGCATAACTTTCGAAGCAACCACCTTGTGGCCTGGCATCCAGATGTTGTTGCGCTCAAGAATGCGTTCCAGCCTGTGCAACTGGCTTCTGTCCGAAACATTAAATACACTCCATGGCCCAAATAAAGTAAACAATCCGATGATAGCCAGTGAAAGTGGTATAGTCCTGATATTTTTCCCGGACGAAAAAATAAAGTACAACGATATAACACCCAGCCAGACGCCCACAATCAGAATATAGTATCGGGATTCGGTGATTCCATAATGATGTACCCTGGTCCAGATGGCCAGGTAGAGCAATGCCAGCAGCGGTAAAGAAGCCCTGAAAAAAAACTTTGAAAACAACCTTACCCACACCGAATCTTTGTCGTCACGAAGCGGATGTACCAGCAATATTGCAAGTAAACCGGCTATAGAATAAGAGAATACTAACGTACTTACCCAACCCTTAGGCAGACTGTTTTCCAATATTATCCGGATACCATAGGCATATAAAATAACCATGTACAGGGTAACCAGCGGAATGAGGATATATTGGGTGAAGATTTTCAGGGATTTGGGAAACGACTTTTCTGTGTTTAATTCTTCATAGTCTGCAGGTACTCCGGCAAGGAAAAACCAGGTATTAAAAACACCCATTACTATGCACCAAAGCTTCCCGTAAATTTCCGAATCAACATCAAAACGCAGCAGTATTTTGCAGGCAGTTATAGCCAATGCCAAACCAATATACAATGCCGCAGAAAAGAGCAATGATTGCAGCATCCGGGCATAGAGTATTTCATTGAATCGCCAGAACCCGTTTTGTTCATAACGGCTCAGATAAGGTGAAATAGCCACCCAAAGATGCATGATCACTGAGAGCACCCCGAATGTGAGCCATGCTCTGTAATCATTAAAATTATCGGCAGGGGCCAGCCAGAAATAGTACCCTGCCACCAATGCGCTAATAAACACCGGCATCAGCCATTTCATTACCGGTTTACCAGCCCGTTCGGCATACAAAACCCCACCAAGTGAAGCCGATAGCCCAAGCAGGCAGGAGAGTAATAATTTGACAAATGGTGGATGCAGATGATAGCTGTTATTGAGCAAAACAATCCCCATTCCTGCAGCTAAAAATGAAAATGTCAGGGGCAGATAAAACCTTCCGAAAGTAGAAACGGCATTGGTGAACAGGTATTTAATGGAAGGAAATTTCATAAGGGTAGATTGTTTTCACAAAAATAGCCGAAAATATAATATCATTTTGCTGTCAGGAGCTAAAACACATTTCAGGGTTCGAACAATTATTATGTCGATGGATAATGGGCTTTCGCTTTATATCATGGCAATGCTACAACAAATTGTTAGTATGATACTAAGCCCTTAGTTTTCTCTTAGAGGCTGGTTTTGAAGTTAGCTTTTTAACCTGTTTGGGTATCATTGATTTTTTAGGCTTTGATAATCTGGCCTTGTTGTTTGATTCATTAGCAATATAATCAGGCAGGTTTATGAAATTGAATACCGGGGCAATTCCACAGGCAAGGGATAACTCAACCAATTTACTGATCTTATGGTCGTAATCGCCATTCAGAATCTGGGTTATGTATCCCTTGGTTACACCTAATTTTTCAGCCAACTGAGTTCTGGTCAGATCATTTTCAGCCATGTAGTTTTCAATCAATTCAAACAATGCTATCTGAATTTTTGCTACCCAGTATTCTTTGCTTTCTAATAATTCTTCCCTTTCCATCACTAATATTTTTCTGCCAAAACTCTTGATTTCAGCAATCTGAATTTTTTCAGGTCGACAACTTGACTGCTTTTATAACCACAGAAGATAATAATCCTGCCACCATCGCCCATAATTCCATACAGTCTCAAATCTTTTGTTCTGAATTCAAATTCTTTTACTTTTTCCTTTTTATCTTTTTTCAGTTCTTTAAATTTATTCTCTGGTAATTTACCTGTATTTGAATAATAATCAATCCATGTCAACAATGACCTGAGTTGAGATAAATATTGTGTTCCTGCCAGCTCTTTCTCAAACTCATCTAATTGACTAATTTCATCAACTGATAATTGCAGAACATTGTTCTGACGCCCCGTTACTACTTTTATCTTTTCAAAACCAAATTTAGGCATAAAATGTTTAGTTACAACTAAACTAATTAAATTTTCAGAAAATAATTAACAAATATATGAAAATCAGAAAAACTGAATGAGTGCCAATAAGATTACTGTAATAAATGCCGATACATTCTATTCTTGAGCAGCCCTTATTTCCCCCATTAACGTTATCTTTGTCATTCAATTATATTGAGACTTTATGTTACCTATACAATTATTCCGTACAAACAAAGAGCTGATTCTGGATGGCCTTAAGAAAAAGAATTTTAAGGAACCTGAACTGGTTGATAAAATCATATCTATAGACGAGCGCCGCAGGCAACTGCAGGTGGAAAACGATAACCTTGCCGCAATGGTGAACAGCGCTTCCAAAAGCATTGGCCAGCACATGGCTAAGGGTGAAAAAGGAACAGGCAGAATTGCTGAAAGAAAAGGTGGGCCTGCATAAGGAACAAGTAAAGGAAGTTGCACAGAAGCTCAATGACCTGGAAATAGAACTCCAGGACCTTATGGTGCGCCTGCCCAATCTGCCCCATAGCAGTGTGCCTAAGGGCAAGACTCCCGAAGAGAACGAAGTAGTGCGCGAAGGTGGCCAGTGGCCCGATCTTTCGGCTCAAAAACTGCCTCACTGGGAACTTGCAGCCAAATACGGTCTGATGGATCTGGAGTTAGGCACTAAAATTACCGGGGCAGGATTCCCTGTTTTTATGGGTCAGGGTGCCAGGCTGCAGCGTGCCTTAATCAATTACTTTCTAAACTATAACATTAATGGTGGATACAAGGAATATTGTCCGCCTTTTATGGTGAATGAGGCCAGTGCCTATGGAACAGGATCATTGCCTGATAAGGAAGGCCAGATGTATCATGTTACCGAAGACAATCTGTACCTGATACCTACAGCCGAAGTACCCGTTACCAACATTTACCGCGATACGATTATAGCCGAAAGTGATTTGCCGGTAAAAATGACTGCTTACTCCCCATGTTTTCGCCGTGAGGCAGGATCTTATGGCAAGGATGTGCGCGGCCTAAACAGGGTACACCAGTTTGATAAAGTTGAAGTGGTACAACTCGTTAATCCGGCAACCAGCTATGATGATCTGCATGGCATGCTGGCTCATGTAGAGCAACTGATCATTTCATTGGAGCTGCCTTATCGCATACTCAGGCTATGTGGAGGCGATATGAGTTTTACATCAGCGCTGACCTATGATTTTGAGGTGTATAGTGCAGCACAGGAGCGCTGGCTGGAAGTTAGTTCGGTTTCCAACTTTGAGAGTTTCCAGACCAACAGGATGAAGATCCGTTATAAAGACAGCAACGGGAAAACACAATTGGTTCATTCATTGAATGGCAGCTCTCTGGCGCTACCCAGGATAATTGCCTGCCTGCTTGAGAATCACCAGACACCTGAAGGAATAAAAATACCGGCAGCCTTACAACCTTATTTCGGAAAAGATATGATCAGTTAATCAACCGGTTGATCTGCGAGTTAATACCTGGTCTATGAAATTTAAGAAGAAAACAATACTGATTATTGGAACAATCGGCATTGTTATTTTTACGGCACTTTTTATTTTTGACCCGGGGAGCAGGGTTGATTCCGGTATTGCAATTGCAGGAATGGCTTTCGTGATGATTATTAGCACTAAATCCGATAAGTTTTCCTGAAAGTACTTTGCTTCAATGTTTAAGTTTAGATTACACCAGAAAAATAAAAAAATAAAATATTGACTTTTAACCTTTGAAATAAAATGATACAGCGCAAACAATCAATTTACTTATTATTGGCAGCACTGCTTAATGCTGGTGTGTTTTTCTTTGATCTGTATCAATACCATACGCAGGTATCCGGTACCGATACTCTGGGTAAAATACGTGTGAACGATAATTTTGTTGCACTTATTATTGCTACATTAATCACTTTGCTACCACTCATTACCATCTTTTTATTCAATAACCGTAAGCGCCAGATCAGCCTATCGATGGTAAGTATTTTAGGCATATTCTCTTTTATTGCCCTTTTATTATGGCGCGTAAATGGTGTACCACCGCCTGTTAATGGCAGCTATTGGATTGGCTCCGTTCTACCTGTTATTTCACTGGTGTTCCTCATCATGGCTATAATGGGAATCAGAAGTGATGAAAAGCTGGTAAAATCGGTCGACAGGCTTAGGTAGACAAATTATCTTCTTCTGAACGGTTTATTTGGGTCAATTTCTTCCTTACTATGATTATGTCCTGATTGCCTATGTCCTTCCGATAAGTTGAAGGCGATGCCAAAATGTATACCTACATTGCTGAAAGGAACTGAATAAGCAGGCATGCTTGTCAAAGTGCTGTCCAGCGTGGCCGTTTTACTGAACTTAATTATTTGCGCATTGGAATAATAAGACAATGGTACATTCTGAGAGGTACCTTGCGAACTCTCCGACCAGCTCTTCAGGTCCTGCTCTTTCGCATACAGTGACATCGATAATATGCTTAATTCGCCCCAGATACTTATCCTGTCATTAATCTGGTATTTCATTCCTGCGGCGGCAGTGAATCCTAACGAAAAGCTAGTTTTTAATTGCCATGTAAAATCATCTGTCACTAAGGCTCCTGTATCCGGAGCATTAGTAATGAGTTGTTCCTGCGTTATTCCTGCGCTTAGTGGTAAAGCTAAACCCAGCCTGCTATATATTTTCAACTGATCACCCGTTTGGAGCACCAGTGATGGCATTAGTATAAATGGCGTATTTGCTTTTTGCTTGGTCGTAATATTATAGGGAGTGCTCGTTCCGTTTCCGATGCTAAGTTCAGCATTCAAATCATTGAAAGTATACTTGGTTGGCGAAAGGCCTATACTTCCATCTAGCTGTATTCCTACATTGTTGTTAAACATATAACCAAACCCCAGCACACCGTGTATGCCTGAACCAAATGATGCGCCACTGATGCTATAGGTTTGTGAGCCGTTTACATTCTGCCTTGATCCGTTAATACCTGTTGGAAATCCATTATAGGGTATAGGCGTATCATACATAGATTGCCCTGCTTGCGGAAATGCAAATCCCATGCCTGCACGGAAATAAAATCCCTGTCCAAATACTGTGCTGGTCATTCCTGCGAGTAGGGCTGCGGTTACTAAGCTCTTTTTCATGATTTCAATTTAGTTAGCAAAGATAGGTCTGTATTAAAATACTACACGATGAATTATTGATAAAAATCTGCGAATAATGAATTATTTTAAGACTTTTACAACGAAATAAAAATGGAACGCACCGAGGCAAATAAAAATAAAAATGAACTAGGTAATAGAACGAGTAAGATGGTGGGAGTTATTTCCTTCGTTCCTAAGATAGACTGGAAAGATGCATTGTTAAGATCGCTTTGCCGTTTAATTCCCTTTGAGGCATTTAGCTATTTTGGTGGCAACCTATGGCACGACAAATTAACCAAAACAATAGTAATAAAGAAAAGACCAGTTGGTTTGTAGTATTTCTATTGCCCTTTTAGTTGCTATTCAAACTACTATTATAAGTTATGCTATTTGAGAACCAAACAAAACCAGGATCACAGTAGTTAATGAAGTTGAACCCGGATTGCTATAATGCAAAACTGGCTACCCGGTATGAAAGGATAGCCAGTTAAGGTTATAATATTACCCTGTATTAAAATTCCAATTATAGTAAAACAGCAGCTTCAGCAACCATTTCCTATCCCTGATTTATGGGTCAACTTATCTTACCCATTAAGCGGATAACTCAACCACTTCAGGAATATTCTTGCCATCAAGCTCATTCCTTACCAACTTCAGCAACGACATAAATTCAGCATTTATGGTTGTTTCAAGTGTTTTTTTATTCACCCATTCATATTCCTTCGAGAAAATATCCTTGCGTCTTTTTGCATTATTTTCTATCATTATTTCATTATCAGGCAGGCAGTTTTTTAATACACTGGCACGTTTTGGGATGGCTGTATCTTCGAGTGTAAGCATAACTTTCACCTTAGGATATGAATCATAACCCAATGTGAAGTACACATCGAACGGGCCTTTGATTGCAATCCATTGTGTTGTTTGGCGGGAAAACACAAATTCATTGCTTGCCGGGTCTTTAAATTTTACATGTCTTAGCTGACTTTTAAAGTATTCTGTATCCATATAGTATTACTTGCTTAGTATGCTTATTTCAAAGTTTGTTTTGTAACCTGTTTTATCTTTTAACAGGATTAATCCTGCCATATTTTCTGAAAGGTACTGTATGCAACAAACGTTTTGCAAGCGCAGTTGATCGCTTTTGCCTTAAATAAATGGAAAGCAATAGTTATCTCTGACTACCTGGTTATGAGAAGGAAACGAAATACCGGTTTTTGTGTAATTAATTACCGGCTGATTTTACCCAAAAGCAAGATTGCAGTGCAAGGTAGCTCTTATTTACCAACAAACCCCGACTTACACATCTAAATTTAATTGTGCAGATTTCATTTAGGAACGATGATGAAATAACTCCCACCATCTTACTCGTTCTATCCCATTTTTATTTCGTTGTAAAAGTCTTAAAATAATTCATTATTCGCAGATTTTACGCCTCATAAAACATGCCTTCGCTAAAGCTATGGCAGTTAAT
>CAIUZK010000189.1 GCA_903903635.1 uncultured Bacteroidota bacterium | reverse complement strand
CAACAAAAACCCTTATGAAAATTATAGTTCCAGACAAGGTATTAACCATAATAAAAAGCCTTAGCAATCAAACAAAACAACAAAGCGGGCTGAAGATATATACAGCCCTTTATTTAAGAAACAACAGAAAAAATAAGCATGGTTATTTTACATGCCCAGCCACCTACTTGAAGAAAATAAATTCAAGGTATGAAACTATCATGGCTATCTTCTTAAAAGAAGGTATCATTAAATACCTTGAAAATTTAAAGCAAGACCCTTCTGATATTTTTAACACCATTAGAACGAAGGATTATAGCCCAAAGAACCGAAGAGCAATGAAATACAAATTCTTGGTTGATATTACAATTGGTATTGAAATGGAAAGTGATTTTAAAAACTGGAGAAGATATAGGTGGTATGATATTCTATCGAAAAGTTTAATAGAGCTTGGATATGAGCCCCGGATTAAACGAGATAATTTTGGTGAACGTGTATATCACCCTTTAATTAAAAACTATAAAACGGTATTAAAGGATAAAGGCTACTGGGTAATAGATGCTAAAGCCAGCCATCCTACTTTGTTATGGATAATGATGAAGGAGCGGAAGATAAGAGATGAAAATTATTTTAGAATTTTTGAAACCAATACCTATTTCTATGATTACCTCGTAAGCGAATTAAGTTTAGAAAATAAGAAGGCTGCCCAAGATTTATTCAGTGAATGGCTGAATTCAAATGGCTATGTTTCCAATACGGGTATTTATAAACTATTTCCACAAGCATCAAAATTTATCAAAGAACTAAAACGAGTAGATTACAAGGACAGTTCCTCTTTGTTTCATTACAAAGAAGCCAGAATTTGGATTAATGATTTACTGGAACATATACCAACTGATTTCGCAATACCGATACATGACAGCTTAATTGTTAGAGCAGAGGATGTGAATTTGGTATTGGGCTATTGCCAAGAAAAATATCCCGATTTAAAATTTAAAGAAACGGAATTGTAGATAGATATTTAAAATATCTTCTATCAGCTTCATAAAATATTTTATGAAGTTCGGGGACCGCCGTTTAGTAGTGATTTTATTTGGGAGGGCTGTTTATCGTTTTTATCAGTTAAATGAGAGCTGAAAAATCAAATCCTTGCTATCCCATTTGCGATTTGGGCGCATTTGAGTTATAAGCTATACAAAGTATCGTTCAGAAATAAGAACGCTTAATTTTTGACTTATTTTTGATAGCGAAAACTATATAGGTCGGATCAATAGCCGGTATAGGTCAAAAGGATTGATTTTCCTTGGTTATGCGGTTAATCCGCCTGACATTAGCCATCTAAAATCATATAATATGTCAAGTTCAAAGAAGAAAAAAGAAGTTGTAGCGAAAGTGCCTGCTGCTGAAAAGAATGGCAAGACTGAAATGGTAAATATTTTCTCAACAAATTATGGGTACTACCGTTATTTTGTTCGTGAGATTTTACAAACCGGAGGAATATTAAAGTTCCGCTTCGTCAAAAATAAAGAAAACTATTCGGGTCAACTGGCAATAGCCAAAACAGAGGTTGATAAGGCAAAGAAGGTTTTGGCGGAGTATCAAAAAAAGAATCCCGAAGTCAAGGCTATGTGGACTTAATTTTCGGTATTTTCTACTGTAGCCCTTCTTTGCTAAATATGAACTAGTTCTATCATAGACCTCACCACTCACATCATTAAAAATTATACTTGATTTTCCACGAGCTAGTGAAATTGCGGAGCTGATTATTACTATCGTGCTCTTACCTGACCCTGTCGGGCCAAAAAGAGCCACATTGGTATGTGCCTGTGCCTTTGTAATGGCCTTATTCCCAGTTACAGCTATACCATGATTAAACCGGGATAAATGGTCGGATTCTCTGCCAAATTCCGCATGGTATTCATGATCATGTTTCTGTGGCAATACTTTTAAAACGCTCTCAAAACATAATTCGGTCAGGCTAATTATGCCATCTATAACGTGGCTGATTTGCTTTATCATTTTTCAATAATATGTTTAATGATTTCTGAAACTTTTGTACATACAATTCCAATAAGTCCGAGGCACAGGGCAAAAATCAAAAAAATGAGTTTAAGCGTACCTGAGAAAATTTTCCCAAGTACACTTAAAGTTTCATTCTTTGATCCCTTTGATGAATGGCTCATAAAAAAACGGTTTCAAACAGTTGGTTATTTAGATATTACTTGTTCAAGTTTTGTAACAGCCCCGCTACTGTAGTCAACAAGTTCACCATGGCAAGATTTAATATACCGTTCCCAAAAAGTTTTTACGGTATTATATTTTTGCGTAGTTATGTTCGGCTGCGTTCCTGTAAGAATGATAATTTTCCAATCCTTTAAATCAACTGTATCAACCTTTGTTAAGTAATATTTAATGTCTTCTTCATTATTTAAATGATTTTCAAAATCTATACTGTCCACTGAGATAAGCATATCACTCAGGATCACCAAAATGTTGTTATGACCAGGCAGATAGTATTTCTTAGCCTGTTGGATCGCGCCTACAATATCAGTAGCATTTGCAAATTCTTTTCTTGAAACAAGAGCAAGATCATACGCCAGAGAAAATCTCTTTTTCGCGGACGTAAGTGAATCTTTATGACTTTCCATCGCTAGTCCATCCCCATCCAAACCTGCAAATTGATTCACGTAATCATTCAGGGAAAAATCAGCAGTAAAAATTTCCTGGCTTGATGTGCTACTTCCTTTGTCAATGGGCAAAGCAGTTGTCCTATCGAAAAATCCTAAATGGCCAATCACGCTATTGCTTATTACTTCTTTGTAGAAATTATGAGCAGCACTATCCCTACTATCTGAATAGTCGGGTAAAGTGACAACGTTTTTATCCTGTTTTACTTCTGTTTTAAAGTTACAGTCTGACAGTAATATTGTTACTGCTATTACGGAATTGCTTAAAATCTGTTTCATACATTTTGTTTTTAGTTGGTTAATTGATTAATGTTTCTTGCTTTTTATGTGTACCTCCATTTAATGAAAAAGGTTGCATTGGTTCTTTTATTTCAGTTGATTTTGCCACCCCTTCGGCGCTAACGTGATTTTGCTGAGAATAGCACAAGAGCCATATTTTCCGTCCACGGCGAGTCGCTGCTTTTCGCAGCTCTCGCCGGAATCAGGGTACTGACGTTGGTTTAATACACTTCACTAGTAGCCCCCAGTCTATACTGGTGCATATAAACGCCTCCTTGAGAGACTAACTTGAACTTATCCCCTGCTGGCACAAAAACTAAATGCCCTTCAGGTACGCCTCTGCTGTCATTACGGGTATGGTTGCTGCTTTGTAATCTTTAAGGTTGCGGGTTATGATGATGGGTATATTGTTTTCGATGGCAGTATAATACCGTATGGCATCTTCAAAATCACTGAACGGGGAATTGAGTGCAAGAGTAATAATCTTATCGTCGACCGCAAGTACATTTACTAATAACTTAAACTGGCTGAGTATCCTGCGGCTTTCTGCTTTAGTGTGGTGTTTGGATAGCAGATAATGCAGGTTATTAAAGCACAGGGAAGATATATATAAGTTCACCTTCTGCCGCTCGGCGAGGGTGAAAAGGCGGGCGGAAAAAATATAGTACGGTTCCCGCTGCAGCAGCAGGTCGAACGCAATATCGGTATCAACAAAAACCTTGTCCATTACTTATGTTTTCTTTCAAGGTATTGGGTGCGGTCGTTCTTAAAATCGAAATTTTCCTGCAGTTTCACAACGCCCGAAAGGCTTTTTACCAATGGTGATATATCGTCTTCGTCTTTCTTTTCCTTGCGGGTAAGTTCGCTCAGGTAGTTTTCAAACAACTGCGACAATGAAGTATGATTCCGTTTTGCGAATTCCTTAGCCTTCGCAATCACCGATTCATCGAGAGATAATGTGAGCTTGGTATCCATACTAATTGTTTACGTGCAAATTTAGAAAAATCGCACGTAAATAT
>CAIUZK010000188.1 GCA_903903635.1 uncultured Bacteroidota bacterium | reverse complement strand
ATCATTGAGGAATAAATTGAATAATGCACTCACGGTTTGCCATCCAATGAGGAAAAGCAATACTGCTCTATAGGAAGGGCCGTTGGCTTCGGCATCGAGGCAATATAAAAAGTAAACAAAAACCAGGCATTGTACAATAGGGTCAATTAACTTGATCAAAAAAACATTGCTGCTTTTCAATTGCTTTTGCATTTTCGCCCCCCTTTTGATCTGAATGGGTTTATGTCTGCTCATGAGCGCATGTTTTATAATGGGTTATTGATATCGATATAATTTAAAATTTACATATTTAAGTAGTGAAATAACAAATAAAAATAGGTGTTTTTTAAGGTATCCATGCAATATACTTATTTGTGGTTATCTAAATAATTTTCAGGGTATAAAAATACACTGTTTGTAAATAAAAAACTGTATATAGTGTAAATAAATATGGATTTAAAATTTGTTTTAGTTTGTACCCAATGTCGTGTCATGGAGGGATAATTTCATTTCTGACTAACAATTTGTTGTATAGTTTACTTGTTGATATAGTGGAAAAACAGCTACAAAGTATAGCAAAGTGTGCCAGGCATATTATCAACCCTGCATCGTTGTCTGTTTGGTTTGTTTATAATATTTGTGAATGAGCGATCTAAAATCCTGAACCTTATTATAATTTTACAAAATGAAGGCAATGTTATTCGCTGCTGGCCTGGGAACAAGGCTCAAACCATTTACCAATCACGCTCCCAAGGCGCTGGTGGAGATCAATAATAAGTCGCTGCTGGAGCATAATATCCGTTACATGCAGCGTTTTGGCATTTATGATGTAATTGTAAATGTGCATCATTTTGCTTCAATGATTGAGGAGCTGATCAATGAACATGATGGTTTTGGAAGCAATATCACTATTTCGGATGAGCGGAACGAGATACTGGAAACCGGTGGAGGGTTAAAAAAAGCTGCTCCATATTTTGCAGGTGAAGATCATTTTCTGGTTATGAATGTGGATATCCTTACCAATCTTGACCTGGGAAAGATGATTGCAGCACACTTAATGACCTCCAATATGGCCACTCTGGCTGTTATGCAAAGGGAGTCCTCCCGCCATTTGTTGTTTGATAAAGATATGCGGCTTTGCGGATGGCGTAATAATAATACGAATGAGGAAAAGATTGCCCATGCCGTTCCTGATTTAAAGCCATTTGCGTTTAGCGGTATACAGATACTTTCGCACCAGGTTTTGGAAAATATTCCCTTTGAGGGTAAATTTTCACTTATTGATCTCTACCTGTATCTTGCCAAATCGCATGTATTGAGCGGCTATGATCATACCGGCAATCTTTTGATAGATGTGGGCAAACCGGAAAGCATAGAAAAAGCTGAATATCTTTTTCAGTAATCTTATAGCTTGCAAACCGGCTAATAAATGTTGCTACCATAAATCGCAGGTTTATATGTCAATTTGTAATCATTCAGCAGCCATACCGCAATTGAGCCATTAATTTTCTTACTTTTGACCTGATGAAGCATTTGCCAAACCTGCTTACACTAGGCAATTTATTTTGCGGGTGTGTTGCTATTGTTTATGTTCTTACCGCCAGGCCTTATACTACATTTAGTCTGGGCGATCATGGCGGCATACCTACCTGGTACTGGGTGCAGGGCGCAGAACAGATGTACCTCGGCAGTATTTTCATTGGTATAGCCGCAGTATGCGATTTGCTCGATGGTATGACGGCAAGGGCTTTAAAAGTATTTTCTCCAATAGGCAAAGATCTTGATTCGCTGGCCGATGTAGTATCATTTGGTGTAGCTCCTTCTATGATTTTGTTTAAGTTTTTGTGGGATGCCCAGATGCAGGAAAAGAATGCCATGGATGCCAGTATGCTGGCAATGGTTCCTGCCTTGCTGATAGCTTGTTTTGCAGCTCTGCGCCTTGCTAAATACAATATTACTGCCGATAACCAGAAAGCTTATTTTATAGGAATGCCGGTACCCGCCACAGGCATTTTTGTAGGTTCGTTTCCATTGGTAGCCTGGTATTGCCCTGCAAGTGTGGCACATTTTTTCACACCTGTTTTCCTCAACAAGTGGGCGCTATACCTTATAATAGCGGTACTGTGCGGCCTGATGGTGTCTAAAATAAAGTTCATTAAAATGATGCCTGCGAAATGGAAAATCGCCTATGCATGGCCTCAACTGGTACTGATATTACTTTGTGGCGCTGCATTTCCTTTTATCGGGTTTGCAACCATCCCGTTTGGTTTTGCCTTGTATGTGATATTGTCCCTCATATACCGCCAACCTGAACCGGAAGAAGTAGCGGGTGAATGAAAATTATTGTTTTAACTTTTGACTTTTGAAATATTATGAGATACATAGCGCATATTAATGTAATGCCACTTAAGGAGTTGCTCGACCCACAGGGAAAGGCAGTAAATAACAGTTTGCACAACCTGGGACTTACCCAACTTCATGAGGTGCGGATAGGCAAGCATATTACCCTGCAGGTAGATGCTCAGGGTAAGGATGAAGCAGATAGCCTGGTGCGTGAAGCATGTAAAAAATTGCTTGCCAACCAGGTTATGGAGGCTTTTGATTTTACGGTTACTGAAGGATAATATTATCGCAGCTCATTAAGGCATTGTTAAAAAACAACTAATACATTCTAACTTGTTCTTTTCCATTTTCTCTGCATTGCCAAATCTTTAAATAGGCTTGCTATTCGCGGCTCTGGCAACTTAATAAAAAGAAAAATAATCAAGTCATAATTGTACTATTTATTTCTTAACAATGCCTAAGCGGCTGAATTAATCTCTTTTTATTTTATGGTCCGTTGAAGCGGATAGGTGGTATGCTATACTTAGTTCCCTCGCCCATTGGCAATCTTGGTGATATTACTTACAGGGCGGTAGAAATACTGCGCCAGGCCGATGTTATATTGTGTGAGGATACACGCACCAGCCAGGTGCTGATGAATCATTACAGTATTCATAAACCGCTTACGCCTTATCACCAGCACAATGAACACAAAGTGTTGCCACACCTGATAGATCAACTGGCAGCGGGGAAAAATTTCGCATTGATAACAGATGCGGGTACTCCGGGCATTTCTGATCCCGGTTTCCTACTGGTGCGTGAGTGTATCCGGAATGGCATAAAGGTAGAATGCCTGCCGGGCGCTACTGCTTTTGTACCTGCACTGGTTCAAAGTGGTATTCCCTGCAACCGTTTTGTTTTCGAAGGATTCCTGCCATTGAAAAAGGGAAGGCAGACGATGTTTAAGAAACTGGCTGAAGAAGAACGTACCATTATACTTTACGAATCACCCCACCGTTTGGTGAAAACGCTTCATGAACTGGCTACCTGGCTTGGAGCTGACCGGCAGGCAGCAGTTTGCCGTGAGCTCACCAAATTTTTTGAAGAGACCAATATCAATACGGTTACCGCCCTGGCTGCGCATTACGAGAAGCATCCGCCCAAAGGTGAGATTGTTATTGTGGTATCGCCACGCGAGGACTCACCTGCAACCATGGATGGGGAGTCTGATATTTAGGTTAAAAATTGCATTTTATGTTACAGAAATGTTTTAGCATTCCAGGTTTCCTGTTATGTTACACATGAAAATGCCCCGTTTTTATCCGTAATCTTATATGGTTTAGTTTGGGATTTTTGATATTTTACATTATCTTTGCACTCCCTTAGTAAATACGGAGATTGTAGCTCAGCTGGTTAGAGCATCAGATTGTGGTTCTGAGGGTCGTGGGTTCGAACCCCATCAGTCTCCCCCCAAAATAACTTTTTAAAAAGTGCTTTTTTAAGCACTTTTTTTATTATTTTGCCATCTCCGATAATAGTATCTTTGTATTTATTGTTTTATTATAAAAATATACGTATATGAGCTTAGAAGTAACCGGCAAACTACTGGTAAAATATGACACACAGCAGGTAAGTGAGAAATTTAAGAAGCGCGAATTTGTGCTTGAACTGGCAGAAGAAATCAATGGAATATCTACACCAACTTTGCAAAAATGCAATTAGTACAAAACAAATGCGATATTATTGATCGTTTTAAAGAAGGTGAGCAGGTAAGGGTAAGCTTCAACATCAAGGGCAATAAATGGGAGCGTGACGGCAAGGTGAATTATATTACTAACCTGGATGCATGGCGTGTGGAAAGTCCTGGCGCAGCACCTGCAGGCAATACCAGCAATCAACAGCAGGCTCCGGCATATAACAATGCAGGCAGCAGCAACGGCGGAAATAATTATAACAGCGCACCAAACTTCAATCCTTCTCCTGAAACGATAGACGATCTCCCATTCTAAAACCTGGTTTTTATGTACCGGCATCCGCATCGCATCATAGTATTTATAGCAGCCATGGCTTTTCTGGGAGCGTGTAGTACACCCATCCCTGAGCATGCAAAATATATTCCGAAAGATGCTGTGGCTACTGCAGGTATAAATCTGAAGTCGTTTGGAAAGAAAATAGCCTGGAATGTAATAACAGGTAGCAAGCTTTTTAAGGAAATGCAGAACCGCATCAAGGAAAAAAACACCAAGGATGCGATGAATGGTATTGAGAAAGCCGGTATAGACTTTGCAAACACGCTGTTTATTTATGTAAAATCTGATGCCCGGTTCAAAGGTGGCAACCGGATAACCGGTCTTGTGCCGCTTTCGGATGCAGGACAGTGGGAGGCCTATATTAAGCAGATAATTCCGAATGCGACCATTACACAGCATGGCGACCATAAAGAAGCCAGTCTTGGCCTTGATATGTATGTGGGCTGGAATAAGAATGTAATGATTGTTATGAATGTCATGTCTACTTCGGACGATAATGCCGATGTACTCATGGGTGGAAAAACATCTAATGCGGGTAGTACTTCTACCGATCTGAAGGCCATATCGGCTGAAATGGAAGGCGCCTTTAAAGTAGGTGAAGAAAATTCAATCAAGGGCAACAAGCATTTTACAGATCTGGAGTTACAGGGGCATGACATCACTTTTATGCTCAACTATGAGCAGATGATGATGAAAATGAACGGCGACATGGCTGAAAAAATAGGCCTGTCGCTGACCAATGAAGTATGGAAGGATGCTGCCTTTACTGTCGGATTTGATTTTGTAAAAGGTAAGATTACCGGGGATATGCATTATTATGTACCCGGCCTCAAGGATATAGGAATGGAGATGGGCGCTACCAATGCCGATAAGGATATGCTGGACAGGCTACCCAATCAAAATCTGGATATGCTCATGAGTATGCATATTGCACCTAAGGCAGTTAAGGATATGCTCAATAAAATGAACTTGCTGGGAACTGCAAATATTGGGCTTGCATCGCAAGGGCTTACAGTAGACAATGTACTTGATGCCTTTACCGGTGATATGGCCATTACTATGAATGATTTCAGTTTGCATAACGAAAAGGTTGCCGATAATTTCATGGGGCAAACAGTAATACATGAAAATCAGAAGCCATCGGTAAGCATAACTTATGCTCTTAAGTTGAAGAACAAGGATAATTTTCAGAAGCTGGTAAAACTGGCCAAAGATCTTGGATTGCCGGCTACACCCAACGGTTTCGCAATACCAATAGGAGAAAAAGATTCAGTTTATATCCTGATCAATGATCAGTATGCTGTTGCCTCCAATAAACGGGGTAATACAACCGGCTTTCTTGACGGCAGCCTGAAGGCTACAAAAATGCCGGAAGCCGCTGCAAGTCAGGTTTATGGTCATCCCACCGCTTTTTTCCTCGATGTGCAGCAGTTATTTAAAAACATTGACCCGGCTATCAGCCATTCTTCAAATGATTCCACGATGATCATGGAGAGCAGGAAACTGCTCAATAATATCTCTTTTACAGGTGGTGCATTTGTGCAGGATGCCTTCAGCTATCATTTAGACATTAATTTCATTAATACCGAAGAGAATAGTATTATCAATCTGATGGATTATGGCATGAAGATGAGTGAGGCTGAAAAAGTAAAAGGAGCGACTAATTAGGCGTATTCTGAATATTGGAATTTTAGGTAAAAAAATAAGAAAATTCTTATTAAATTTGTAAAACATAATTAATTTATTATTGCATTTTTTATTCTGGTAAAAAAAATACGATGCGCAAATCACCCATATATCTCGCTACAGCTCTATTGATTTTAATAACCGCAGGACTTTACAGTTGTACTAAAAAGGTATCCGGAATAAGCAACAACCAGGTGGTGGAAACGCCATTCAGCTTGTATTTTTCTGATACTGCAGGCGCTTTATACAGCAGCAATGATGGCAAGACAATCAGGAAAACCATATTTAAGGCTGATGGTTATCCATCAAAGGCCATATGTGTTGCTGGTGAAAATCTCCTGTTCGGGAAAAACAATCTGTACATCAGCTCAAATGAGGGTGTTAACTTCAATCATACTTTTGATTCTTTTGCAAGATTTCCGGGGGTTGCCTGTAGTAATTATCCTTTAGAACTGAGCCAGAGTATGATGTTAGAAATACCATCCTGGAACAGAATATATACAGCAACTACCGAAGATTGGCAAGGTAATTACCTGGGACTGCGCTACAGCCTGCAGCAGGGGATACAAGGATCATGGTATACAGAAGGGCGTCCTGATACAGATGGAAATTGCGGAGGTTATGGTATTAATGGTACAGACTCAAGTTTGTTGATCACCATCAATTCGCTGACCCTGCTTAAGAATGGGGTGCTTTGCGGGTATGATTCATGGCATAACAGAAATTTTTATAAAACACAGGATATTCTCTGGAAAGAAACCACATCGAATCCCAATGCTGATACTATATTGTATTCGCTTATTGGTACAGGGCGTCCTTACTACTTTGGTAGTCGATTGCCTCATCGTGACCTAGTAGCCTCCCCGCCTGAATCATCATCACGTTATTCATATGGTCATTATAACAATCGATTGATAGCTATTGAAATGATGGCGTGTAATGATGTTGGCGCATATTACAGCGATGATACCGGCCGCAACTGGGTTGCTTATGCAGGCCTGCCCAAAACATCAATGCTGTGCATTAATTCTCCGTTTGAGGAAACCTGCCTTATTGGTACCTACCGTTATGGTCTTTGGGTACTGAATACCAATACCAATGCATGGCAGCAATGCAATAATGGATTAGCTACCGACCTGATAGTGCGCAATATTGCTTTTAAACAGAACTACTACAAGGATGGTTCGGTGAAGAAGTTCATATTTCTTGCAACCAACAAGGGTATATACACCAGCACCGATAATGGTCTGAACTGGACTATGACACTGGCGGGAAATTATGTGAATATTTATTAATCACACCAGTCATCAATAATTTTTACAATTGGAACATAATCAGCCCTGACCTTATGGTTGGGGCTTTTTCTTTTCAATCAGCTCCATCGATTTCAGGGCCTTCACCAAAAAAATCCTCCAGGTCCCGGCGTTGTTTTTTAGTGGGGTGGCCCGTTTTGCTCTGACGCTTACCTGTATAGAAGCTGGTGCCGGTATGCTGGTTCAGCTCCTTATCCTCATCTGAAGTAATATCGATATAGTTTTTTATGGCTTCTTCAAAGGCTACCCTGTTGTGAAGCAGGCCGGTGACCTCAATGGTCCAGCGGCGGGCCGGGGTTTTTATACTGTAGCGGTCTCCTATACATACTATGCGTGAGGGTTTCACATTGGCGGTATTCCACTTTACCTTGCCATCATCGATGGCCACTGCTGCCTGGGTGCGGGTTTTAAATATACGTATGGCCCAGAGATATTTATCAAGTCTTAGTTTATCCATAAGCAGGTAGAAAGATAGGCTTTTTTTGTTTCCGGAAAGAAATCAGGTAAGTGACGATGATTAAATAAAGTACACCATCTTACTCGTTCTTTTTCCTTTCTACTTCGTTGTGAAAGTCTTTAAATAGCGCACTATTCGCAGATTTTACGCCTCGTATAAAAGAAATATAACTTCGCAATATGGTGTACTTTATTTAATCAACGTCACTAAGCAGATAGGTAGTAATAAATGACTAAATAGTTCAGCCTCCCATCAGCGACACCTTTAGAGGGTAATGTAGCAGGATAGATTGGTGTTTTAAATACGAGATTAAAAAGGGACCCGAGTTTGTTGATGTGGCAGGCAACAATGGTTTATAATATGCCAAAGAGCATATAATTGAAAATAAATAGTTTTATATATCTTTATGTCTAACCAAACAAAAAGTATATGAAATCTTGTATAAAGCAAACCATGATAATGGTTGTGGTATTAATCATGGGTGGTGCATCAATTCATGCTCAGACTATTAATTCGGATTATGTAAAAAAACTCTATAGAAAATACCCGACAAAGAAGTCTGCCTTCTGCGATGCCTGCAAACTATGGGTGAACCCTTACTTTAAATCTGTGGCAGATACAGAAAAGCATATGCCGCTGGTTACTTACTATGTGTATACAAAAGAGCACAGATTAATGCAGGAACAGGATACTACGCTCAGCAGAAATAAAGTGCTGGCAAAATGGAATTCAGTTTATGGTCAACCTGATGAAAGTGGTTTGTATAGAGAAGCCAGAGATCAGAATAAAGGGTTGAAACCTGCTGAATTGCTGGTAAAAGGCCATTGCGAGGCATGGATACTTCTGGCATATACACCAGATGGAGCCATATTTTCGAATACGTATACATTCAACGCGGGTTTGGAGTTCCAGGGTCAGAATGTAGGTACGGAAATAGCAACTGAAGAACGTTGCAGGCAACTTACAGGTTTTAAAAAAGAGGCTATTACCGACAGTGTAAAGATATGGTGCGGCACTTTTGGTTCACAGAAAACCTATACCTATAAAGGGATAACCGCCACAGTTCCGTCTCATTATTATAAAATAATGACCTATAGGAATAACAAGACCCATAAAAATGTAACAGAGTGTTATTGGATGCCCAATGAGCCAACCGAAGTAAAGTCGAAATTGCAAGAAAGAATGGTAACTCATGATGAGTTGGTAAAGGATCTGGGGTATGATCCGATGAAGGTAATCAGCAAGTAAAACGAGATCATTGATAAGTATACGATAATGCGACATTGCATATAGCAACAGCAGCACGAAAGAGCATTAAGAGAATAGTATAGCTGACCGAAAAAGAAAAAATCCTGGCAAAACGCAAGTTTTGCCAGGATTTTTTTGGAAAAGGATTATTGCAATTTCTATTGTTCTAATGAGTGTATACCGTGGAAGAGGCGTTTCCAGCGGATGCCGCCCTCGCCATAGCTGAGCCAAACGAACCAGGCCTTGCCAACCACGTGATCTATGGGTACGAAGCCCCAGTAGCGGGAGTCGAGGGAGTTGTGACGGTTGTCGCCCATCATCCAGTAATAATCCATTTTGAAGGTATAATTAGTCGCTTCTTTACCATTGATAATGATCTTGCCACCCTTTTCTTCAAGAGCATTGCCTTCGTAATTACGGATGATACGGCGGTAAAGTGCGATATTCTTTGGGTTGATCTCAACTGTTACGCCTTCCTTAGGTATGGTCATCGGGCCAAAATTGTCGCGGTTCCATTTGAAGTTGGCGGTATCGAGCGGGAAAACCCATTCGCCCGGATCGGGAGGGGCAACACCAGCAGGGAAGCTGATGAATGGCGCTACAGATGTAACATTCCCGGCTTTCTTCATCATTTCCACCTGATCGTTGGCGAGGTTGTAGATGTATTGTCCGTTGCCGATGAGGTAAGTCATTTCAATATTATCTTCTACTACGGGCATCTTGCCATTGGTGTGCACGAGGTAGTTGAGTTTTGAGTGCGGGTAGAGCACATTGGGTGTGCCATTGATGTATACCCTGGCATTTTTGATCTCGAGCACATCGCCCGGCAGGCCAATACATCGCTTGATGTAATTTTCTTTTTTATCGACCGGGCGGGTAATAATGGTATACTTGGTGAGAATATTATCGCGGCCACCAACACGGCAGGCCTGGTAGAAATCGGCCTCGGGTTGCTCTGCCATAACAGTATCACCACAGGGGTAGTTGAACACCACCACATCGTTGCGCTCAATATGTCCGAAACCAGGAATGCGGTGATATTTCCATTGAACAGATTCGGAATATGATTTGCCACCGACAAAGGGTAATGTATTATGTACCAGCGGAACAGCCAAAGGTGTCATAGGTATGCGTGGACCAAATGATAACTTGCTTACAAACAGGTAATCGTTGACGAGCATGGTTCCTTCCATTGATCCGGTTGGAATAGTGTATGCCTCGAACAAAAATGTGCGGATAAGTGTGGCGGCCACGATGGCAAACAAAGCGGCATCGACCCACTCGCGCCAAACGGGCTTTCTCTTTTTCTTTGGTTTTTCGGTAGTGGTTGTAGCGCTATCTACAGTTTCTTCTTTTTTCCAGATTGCCATGCGGGCTAAATTATTGAGGTCAAAAGTAATAACTTCCTGTTCAATTTAATGTATAGCTAATAGTTGGCATGAATATTTAACAATTGGGGTACACGAGATAATTGAATCAGGGCAGAGGAAAAGACTAAAATATTTTGGTGGGGGATTTAACCTGATTGGATTTTTTAAGTCTAACATGGCAATGATAAAATCAGGTTAGTGTTTGAGCAATAAGGTGTTTTTAATTATTGTATTAGAAATACCTGACCTGGTCAGATCTAAATCGAAGGAAATCGGGTAAATTGCCGTCTAAATAACAATACAATTAGTAATAAGTATGAAAAGAAAGGTTTTACTTTTTTCAATGGTGGCATTGAGCGCACTTGTAACGGTGCGGACTGAAGCCCAGAATATTTACACCTTTGCAGGTATAGGCGGTACGACAGGATATAGCGGTGACGACAGCATTTCGACAATTGCACGCCTATCGGGTCCATCGGGTATTGTTACCAATGCATCGGGGGTTTACTTTTCGGATAGCCGCAACAATGTGGTAAGAAAGGTGAATATTGCTGGTATCATTACCACATTTGCCGGTACAGGCACAGGCGGTTATGCAGGTGATGGCGGACCAGCCAGCGCGGCACGACTGAGAGGCTCAAATGGTGTGGCTACCGATGCTATAGGTAATATATATATAGCCGATACCAGGAATAATGTGGTGCGCAAGGTGGATACTTTTGGTATCATATCAACAGTGGCAGGAAATAATACAGTAGGTTACTCGGGCGATGGTGGCGATGCTACAGCAGCACAGTTAAGGGCTCCTGCTGGTGTGGCTGTGGATGCTGCGGGTAATTTATATATATCGGATACCCGTAACCATGTGATCAGGGAAGTAAACACTTCGGGCATCATATCTACCATTGCGGGAAATAATACTCCCGGCTATACCGGTGACCTGGGACCAGCTACTGCTGCTCAGTTGAATCTGCCGATGGGTATTGCGATAACTTCCAGTGGTAAGTTGTATATAGCCGACAATCATAATGATGTGGTGAGAATGGTGAACACTTCGGGTGTGATCAGTACCAAAGCGGGTAATGGCATGATAGGTTATAGCGGCGATGGCGGCCTGGCTACCAATGCCCAACTGAACCGTCCTAACGATGTAAAGGTGGATGCAGCAGGCAATGTTTTTATCTGCGATTCTAACCATACTGTGAGGATAGTGAATACAGGAGATACCATTAAGGCTTTTGCAGGAACCCACGTTGCAGGTTATACCGGTGATGGCGGCGCCGCTACTGCAGCAAAAATGACTGCACCGGACGGACTGGCTATAGATGCGGCACATAATATTTATATCAGCACACAAGGAAATAATGTGATCAGGAGGGTGGGAGCGCCTATAGCTGGTATACATATTACCTCTAATGTTGGTGATACTGCCTGCATAGGTCATGCAACAAGTTTTATAGCTACGCCAATAGCCGATGCTACACCACACTATCAGTGGCTGCAAAACGGAACGCTTGTAGGCACTGATGTTAATACCTATACGCCTGCTGCAATGGTAACCGGCGATATTATAGCGTGTAAATTACTGTCAGCCGGTGGGGCTGAAATTGCTGTTTCTAACAACATCAGAGTAGATAGTATGGGGCGCACCGGAACTATTACAGGTACTCCTACCTATTGTGTAGGATCGAATGCCAACGTAAGGGACCTGGGTGGCCCACCTCCAGGAACAGGTATCTGGGTGAGCAGCAACACTACGGTGGCTACTATTACTCCGCCAAGCAGAGTAACTGCTTTAACAGCCGGTACTACTATAATATATTTTATAGTGAACAATGCCTGCGGATCGGATACTGCGAGCTTCCCGATAACAGTAATTGATAATCCGATTGGCGTTATCTCAGGCCCATCGGTAGTATGCACCGGTGCAACTGCAACCTATACGGATACAACAACCGGTGGATTGTGGAGAGTAAGGCCTATACCTGCAGGTATAATTGATTCAAGCACAGGTGTTTTTACGGCAGGATTTATGCCAGGACCAGCCTATATCTTATATGCTATCTCTCCGGCATGTTATCGCATAGATAGCATCACCATTGATTCAACCCCTGTGAATGCAGCAATAAGCGGTCCATCTGTGGTAGACTCATCGCTGACCATTACGCTGAGCAATCCTAACCCTGGTGGTGTATGGAGCAGCAGTAACCCAACTGTAGCTACCGTGGATGCAACAACAGGTGTGGTAACCGGTATGAGTTCGGGTACAGTAACCATTACTTATACGCTTACAGGTGCAGGTGGTTGCACTGCAGATACAACTTACCAGGTAACGGTTATCAATACTACCGGTGTAACTAATAAATTGCTGAGTGCAGCTTATATGGTTTACCCTAATCCTACGAACGGCAGCCTGAATATAGATTTGGGTAGTCAGGTGGCAGGGAATACTAAAATGGTGATAGCAGATGTGGCCGGAAGAACTGTATTTGCAGCAGATGTGACTGTGAAAAGTGGTAAGACTGCACATTTTGATGTGACCTCATTGCAGCCGGGGTTGTATATCCTCACCATCAAGTCGGATGCAGGAGTATACACCAGCAAACTGGAAGTAGCGAAATAACATTTGACAGAATAAATGAAGCCGTGCTGGGAGCAATTCCTGCACGGCTTTTTATTTGGAACTTAATATGTGGAAGGGCCTTAATTGGCGCAATTTTTTTTGATGTATTCACTTAGGGTTTTCCCATCCATAATTGCCGGGTCCTTTCCATAGCTTACACTACTTTTAAAATCCTGACATGCCCCGTCTTTGTCTTTAGAAAATAATTTACAGATACCCCTGTTTGCATATGCGCCATCATATTTCGGGTTCATCTTTATCAGTGTATCGTAAACGGCAATTGCATTCTTGAATTCAAACAGCCTGTAGTAGCACATGCCCAGGCCATTATAGGCCACGTCGTCAGTGGGGTTTTGTTTTATCTGGTTACGGTAATAATTTATTTGCTTACGGATATCTTTCTTGTCGGTAGTTTCCTTGAAGCATACGGTTTGCGCTTTGGTTTGAGCCATTGAGAGGCTACCCGTAAAAAGGAAAAGGGATAAGAGCAATGGTTTCATAAGCTTTAGTTTTAATAAAAATAATGAAAACCTAATGTGAACCAAATAAATAAACTGATCAGGCAAGGCTGTCAACAAAAAGCTCGGAAGCAATTTTATCGGCAAAGAGTTTCCCTTTATCGGTGATGAGCAATTTTCTGCCGTCCTGTTTTATCCAGTCTTTTTCCTGGAAGAGGTGGCTTGCTTTTTCGACTTGTGTTGCATAAGTGTTGTCCCATTCAGCGGCTATCTTGTTAAGGTCGCAACCCCACATGGTGCGCAATGAAGTCATGATGTATTCGTTGAGATGCTGCACCGGGGTCAGTTGTTCTTCTTCAAACATTGGTTTGCGATACTGCAGCACGCTTTTGGTATAGAGGGCATTATTAGCGATGTTCCAACTTCGGGCTGTGCCATTGAATGAATGGGCTGCCGGACCAATGCCCAGGTAGGGCGCTCCCATCCAGTAATTTGTATTGTGCACCGCATGGTGGCCGGGTTTTGCCAGGTTGGATATTTCGTAGTGCTGGTATCCCATTAGTGCCGCCTGTTCCATCAGTATTTCAAACTGTCCTGCTGCCTGTGCCGGATCTACAGGTTCGGTTTTCTTATGCAGAATGGCGTGGTGCAGGGCCGTTTTTTCTTCCACAGTAAGTGCATAGGCTGAGAAATGGGGTATACCTAATTGGCTGATGGTAGCCAGATTTTGTTTCCAGTCTTTATCGTTGAGTCGGGGCGTGCCGTAGATAAGGTCGACTGTAAGGTTGCTAAAGCCTGCATCCTGGGCAGCTTTAATGGCATAGTCGGCCTGGCTGGCGTTGTGCGCCCGCTTCATATACAGCAGGTCGGCATCGTGAAAAGACTGAATACCGATACTTAGTCTGTCGACAGGAGTGCTCTGCAGCGAACGCAGGTAAAGTTTATCAAGGTCGTCGGGGTTGGCTTCGAGTGTTACTTCTTTCAATTGGGTAACAGGATAATTATTCAGTATGGTATCGAATATGCGGTTTATCTCGGTGGCTGTGAGTAATGAGGGCGTTCCGCCACCAAAGTAAACGGTTTCGATCTCTGTGCCTTCGAGGTAATCTTTGCGAAGGATGAGTTCCTGCATTATGGCCTCCAACACATCCTCTTTATGCTTGAGTGAGGTAGAAAAATGGAAATTACAGTAAATGCAAGCCTGCCTGCAAAATGGTATATGGATATAAATACCGGCGGTCTTTTTGAGCGGATTTTGAAAGGTAGTAATTATGTCTTGCACAGGGCCAAAGGTAAGATAATAGCAGCAGAGGCTTATTTAAATAATTTATACCATATGTTAATTTTATCAATCAAGATTACCTACTTCAGTAATTTTTGCTACTTTTACAACCCAGCTATATATTTTTATTATATAACCAGGTGAATTGTAGCGTATGAATTTGATTAAAAGAATACTCAGAAGGAAGGTACTTATACTTGGCTTGTTGGCCATAATGTTCTCTGCAAACGCACAGAACAAATCTTATATTGCCAACCATACACTTGTTGCCTCTATTCTGTCTCAAACATATAGTATACCTGCTTCCGTAATATTGGCGGTAGCAACTATTGAGTCATCAGGGGGGAACGGTCCGGCGGCAAAGGTGCTGAATAACCATTTCGGGATGATAGGCAAAAATGATATTGTTAATAAAGAAGGCCACAAAAGCAGATACAAGCAATACCAGAATGAGATTGAATCTTATATTGATTTTTGCAAGCTGATGACCCGCAAACGCTTTTATAACAAACTGAAGGATAACGACAATCCGATGGCATGGATAAAGGCGATAAGCGGTTGTGGTTATTCTGAAGTTCCTGAAGAATGGGAGCAGAAAGTGATTAGTGTGCTGAGTATGGTTAAATCGCAGGTAGGCAAGGATTTCCTGTCTCAGCGTTTGGCTTCCATTAAGTAAGCCCGAATTTTTCTTAAATAATTTATGGACAAACTGATTTCCCGGCTGCAGTTTAAAAACTTCGAGCCGGGAGAGTTTTGTGATGTACAGGAACGGACATTAGAGGAGGTCATTTTCCTGATACGGAATTTTCCCTGGGCTGAACAGCGCCATTTTACACCGGTGGGCCCAACCTGTCCATCCATAATGATTGAGGATACAGCGGGGAATTATCTAAAGCTAGGCCATCATTACTACGATAAGTATTGCTTTTACCTTTATACTGCCGATGGTACTTTTCTGAAAAAGGTGGTAGCCAGCCTGGACGAAGCTGTTAAAATCGTTTCTGACTTTTATAATGGGGCAGACATTAAAGATGAATTTGAAAGCGAGTATATCCTGCATGCCCAACGGCACTTCATTGAAAAAGACTTTACAGTTTATCCCAACAGTATAGGTGTATTATTTTCACTTTGGTTTTTTATGTTTTTCCCTGTTGCTTTGTTACTAGGCAGTATATTGTTTGCCTGGGGAACAATGTCCGGCCAGGTAAAAGGAAATGATCTGATCTTAAGTGGCCTGTTAATAATAGCTGATCTTGTTTTCTTTACGGTGGCATTTATTTCGTGGCGTTTGTACTTCAATCATGCGCATAACTGCAAGGGAAAGTTTCTGAAACTATCGAAGGGGCATAATGAGTTTGTATATGGTACTACTGCAGATAATAAGACCTATCTGAAGGATCAGATCGTATTGCTGAGGGAGTACAGGACAACATGGACCAAGGCGCCCTATTCCAGCCTTAATTATGTTGAGATCAATTTTGACAACGGTGAGCAGATAAAGTTATCCAGCCTATTGTTGAAAAATGGATACACCAAATTCCCTAATGTGAAGTGGGAGGTGGTAACGAAGCTGTTGCCTTCGATAAAGTGAGCCATGTTACTTCTTTCTTTTAGCCCTTTCATATTGCACCGGCCAGGGCATTGCATCATATCCAAGTTCTAAAGCTGCCTGCAAGGGGAAGTATGGGTTGCGCAATAATTCGCGGGCCATAAAGATCAGGTCTGCCTGGCCATTGGTTAATATTGCTTCAGCCTGTTCGGGGGTAACAATGATACCTACAGCGCCGGTGGGAATACCTGTTTTACGCACAGCTTCTGCAAAGGGAACCTGGTAATTGGGTTTGGCAGGAATCTTTGCATAATCAACTACTCCACCCGAAGAGCAATCAATAAGATCAATCCCTTTGTCTTTCACAATAGTTGCCAGCCTCACTGAATCATCAACAGTCCAGCCTCCATCGGCCCAGTCGGTGGTGGAGATGCGCAGGAACAGGGGAAGTTCATCGGGCCACTCCATGCGAACAGCCTCTATTATTTCGAGCAGGAAACGTATGCGGTTTTCAAATGGCCCTCCGTATTCGTCGGTGCGCTTATTGCAGAGCGGAGACAGGAACTCATTGATGAGATAACCATGAGCGCCATGTAGCTCGATGATGCTGAAACCAGCGGTGTGAGCTCGTTTTGCTGCTGATTTGAAATCGTTGATGATTCGTTTAATTTCGATTGTGGTTAGCTCATCAGGTAAGTCTTTATCAGCAGAAAATGCAAGAGCGCTTGGTGCCACAGTCTTCCATCCTCCCTCATCTGGCATAACTAATGTATCGCCATTCCAGGGCTCAGATACGCTTGCCTTCCTGCCTGCATGGGCCAGTTGGATACCGGGCACAGCCCCTTGTTGCTTTATAAAATTGGTTATTCGCTTCAATGGTTCGATGTGGGCATCCTGCCATAGGCCAAGGTCGTGTGGTGAAATGCGGCCTTCGGCAGCCACTGCAATGGCTTCGGTAAATACAAGCCCGGCACCGCCTACAGCCCTTGTGCCCAGGTGTACCAGGTGCCAGTCGTTGGCAAAACCATCGATGCCTGAATACTGGCACATAGGCGAGACAACAATCCTGTTTTTAAGGGTGATGCTTTTAATTTGGTATGGGGTAAATAATTGAGACATAAGTATGCGTTTTAGTAAATCAGGACAATACTTTTTTCTTCGACCTTGCAATATTATCCATGAGCACATTGAAAAACCGGCTGCGTTCTTTTTCGCTCACAGCGCTGATGAGCACTGATTTCTTCATGTTGTTTTCAATAGATCTTTTGGTGTAGTTGCAAAACCCGATATCGCCGGTGCTCATGAAATTCATGACGGCATGATTAATGTAGGTGGTCTTCGCATTGTCAGTTTCAACTACTATGGTATTGTGCCCGAGAAAAACCTCATTATAGTAGAGCTCGTAGTTGCCGGTCTTGCCTGTTGGTTTTTCGCCTACCAGGAATTTTTCGGCATGTTCAGCCTGTTCTCTGATGTGGTCCACCAGTGTTTCCAACTGATGGTACAACAATGCAATGGTTTCTTGTTTTCTGAATACTCCTGCATCATGATAGTACTCTATCTGGCGTATGGTGGCATTGATACTCTCGGCCACCCAGATCTCTACAGATGGTATCTGGTTATAGGTGCGGATAATCTCTTTGCCCATTTTCTGAAACACATCGGTAAGCTGATTGTCTTCGAAATGCATCCTGCTGTAGGAGGGGTGGTTCATCACTGATTTCATCCAGAAAAAATACTTGAACGTTGCCAGTTCGGGAAACTGAAAATGGTGGAATATAGGTATGTCTTTGGCCTCATAATACATCTTCCTGGTGGTGGCGCTGTTGATCAGTTTGAGGTTGGTGAGGATTTCTTTAAGGTAGTTTTCAAAATCAAAATGTTCGGTATCGAGATTGCGGCCATGAAACACGGTGGAGTCGGAACCCGTATTCATAACCTGGTCTGGTGATATGCGGTAACGGGAACACAATTTATGGATCTCATCAAACGTGATTTCTTTTTCACCCCTTATTCTGCGGTAGGCGCTATCATTGCTAATGCCCAGCGCATCGGCTATATTATCTACGAAGGAGATATTTGGCGGAATTACGGACCTGATGTGCTTAAAGAATTGCCGCTGTAGCTCGTTGGTTTCCATAATCGATTTAATAAACTCTTTTTGGTAAATAATAATAATCAGGTATTAATCTTTAGTACAAAATACTAATTCATGCCGGGATTAGCAACAGTTTAGTAAGATGTACTTGTCCTGCTCCGGATACAGCCTGTAATGTAGTGTTTTTGCAAATTACAACCGATGACCGGTCTCATTTCAATTAGAACCGGCGTGTGATTTGGTTGAATTTTGACCTGAATTAAAAAACAAGAACAATGAAAAAGATAACATCAAAATTCGCAAAAATGCTGGCATGTATTTTATTGGCATCAGGCACGGTGCATGTTGCAGCGCAAGAGCAGCAAAAGCCAACCATAGCTGTAGTTGGCATCGACTGCAGATCATTGAGCGGCACGGACCCTGAAAGTGTAAACTACATGGTGCGGCTGGAGCTGGAGAAAACAGGAGTGTATACGGTAATGGACCGATATGAAGTAAATGAAATAGTAACCAGGAATAACCTGGAAACAGGCAATTGTTTTGCAAAGTCGTGCCTTGTAGAGACAGGAAAGATACTGGGCGTAAACAAAATGCTGAGTGGCAGTGTGGAGTTGCTGGGGGCTAAGCTCGTAATATCAATGAGGCTGATTGATGTAACCAATGGAACGGTAGAAAAGAGTATAGCCACTGAATATCTGAACCTGCCCGAACTGCAAAAGATGATCCGTATATCTGTTCAGCGTATAGCAGGTATTGAACCAGATCAGAATATTGTGAACCAGCTTATAGATTATGATGTGCCGATTCAAAGTCCTAAAAATGCCTATCACCTTAATGGCCCCAGGATAGGCTTTGCCTACATGATGGGCGATGGCGCAAAAATTGCTACTGCTCCTGTAACCAGGGGTGGCTTTGATATGTTCCCGGTGGCATTTCAATTTGGGTGGCAGCAGGAGATCCAATATATAAGCGCAGGTAATTTTCAGGCGCTTATAGAAAACATATTTCTTATTGGCGGCCTGGAGAGTGGCAGATGTATACCCAGCTATACGCCCTTGCTGGGCTTCAGGTTTGGTAAAAATGCATGGGAGTTTGCTTTTGGTCCTACATTCAGATTTATAGAACAGGCGGATGGATTTTATGATGTAAACGGACTTATTGGTCCGGCCAATGAATGGCATCTGCAGAAGGACTGGGCGGCATATAAACCCAATACTACGTTTCCGTTGAGTTATGATGTTGTAACCAGGCTGGACAGCAGAGGTACCATGGCCGTTTCAACCGGATTGGTTATTGCAGTAGGCAGAACCTTTCATTCGGGTTATCTGAACATACCGGTGAATATGTATGTGGCGCCCCGGAAGGATGGCACATCGGCAGGTGCAACTTTTGGGTTCAACATTCAGAAAAAGGACAGGAACGGCAGAAGAGGTATGTACCAGAAAGCCCCCTCAGGAAAATAGTTTGTAATAAAGGAAAGCGGATGCACTTCCTCAAGTATGCATCCGCTCTCCTTCATTAAATTCAGGTGCGCTATTCTTTTACAACTTTAATTGTTTTGATCTGGCCTGATTTGTTAATCAGGCTCAACTGATACACACCTGCAGAGAGGTTCTGCATATCAATAGTATGATGGTTATGCGCTTTAGGTGCGTTGTATACCATTCTGCCGGTTGCATCATACATCGTCAATTCGAAATCAGGATCTGCGATTGTGGTTTCAATTACAATTCTATCTTTCGTGGGGTTAGGAAATGCTGTCATGTTGCCTGAAATGGAATTTACTGCCGGAACAGAAACACCCGGATTATGTACTTTTCTGATTCTATGATTACCTGCATCAGAAATGTACATATCGCCCGACTTGTCAAAAGTAATTCCACTTGGGTAACTCAATTTTGCAGATGTGGCAGGTCCGCCATCACCACTGAAACCATAAATTCCGTTCCCGGCCACAGTACTGATAATGCCAGCCGGATTTATCATTCTTATACGGTTATTGTTATAATCGGCAATAAAAATATTCCCTCCCGTATCTATCCGGATACACTTTGGATAATTCAGCGTAGCAGTATAAGCAGGTCCGCCATCACCGCTAAAACCAGCAGTCCCTGTTCCTGCAATGGTGGAGATAATGCCATTTGTGTCAATTTTCCGGATCCGGCTGTTTCCGGCATCGCAAATATAAAGATTGCCGTAAGCATCATTAGTCAAATCAACAGGATAGGACAGGATTGCTGCCGATGCAGGTCCGCCATCCCCTGAGTAGCCACTGGTTCCGGTGCCAGACACCCTTGAAATTATTCCGGCACTATTTATCTTACGGATAAGATTATTGGATTCATCAGCTACATAAATATTGCCTGCCACGTCTATTGCTATTCCGTCCGGGTAGTTTAACTGGGCCGCCACAGCAGGGCCATTATCGCCTGAATAACCACTGGTTCCAATTCCGGCCACTGTTGTAATAGTTCCTGTCTTATTCACCTTCCTGATGCTATGGTTACCCCGATCTGTAAAATACATGTTTCCCGATGTATCAAAAGCTGCCGAAGCAGGATAGTGGATATCTGCTAAAGTAGCCGGTCCACCATCGCCACTGTATACCAATGAATAGCCACCGAGACCATTACCCGCAATGGTGGTAACCGCACCTGAGATTGCATCTGTTTTTCTTACCCTGTTATTGTAAACATCGGGAATATAGAGATTGCCATCGGCATCAATCGCAGGTCGGCCCGGAAAACTTAATTCTGTATTGTGGCGGTCGTATCCTTCACCAAATAGCATGTTTCTGCCTGCTACGGTGTTAATTACGCCCATGGAATTCATCATCCGGATCCTGTTATTGGCCAAATCGGCAATGTATAGGTTGTTGCTGTCGTCAAAATAGATTCCTTCGGGTGAATTGAGTTTTGCAGATATTGCCCAACCTCCATCGCCACCGAATCCTGAAGTAGCGGTGCCAGCATAACCCGTAATTATGCCTGAGTTCTTATCAATCCTTCTTATACTTCCGTAGTAGGTATCAGCAATATAAAGATGACCCGCAGTGTCGGTTGCTAATCCACAAATAGTGCTGTACTGGGCTGCAGTTGCCGGTCCACCATTACCGGCATAACCATAAACGCCTGTTCCGGCATATCTGGTGAGTATACCGGCAGTATCTACTTTCATGATAAAGTTGCTGTTGGTGGAAAAATCAATATTTGAAATAAACAAATTCCCATTTTTGTCCATTGCAATTTTATAGGGAACCATAGAACTTGCGGTAGCCGGATTTCCGAACAACGGAGCAGTAAAAGTTCCGTTTCCGGCTACAGTAGTTATTATTCCGGTACTGTTTATTTTCCTTATGCGACCATGGGCGTAATCAGCAATAAATATATTGCCCTGAGTATCAATTGCAATACCGGATGGATTAGCCAGCGTAGCAGAGGTAGCCTGGATATTGTCGCCGTTGTAAATAGCATTACCCGGCAAACCTGCTATAGTACTGATTATTCCGGCTGTATCTATTTTTCTTATGCAGTGGAAGTAGTTTTCTGCTATATATATATTCCCGGTTTTATCTATGGTCATGCCAATTAAGCCGCCTAAATCTGCTGCAGTAGCGGGTCCGCCATCACCTGTATGACCATTCTTTCCGGTACCTGCATAGGTAGACATGATACCGGATGAATTAATTTTTCGAATGAGACCATTCGCGTTGTCGGTAATAAAGAGATTTCCTGATTTGTCTTTTACCACATTCACCGGTTCGGCCAGTTCTGCAACCAATGCCAGACTATCGTTACCAATGCCGCATCCCACAACGGTGGTTATTATGCTTTGAGCTACGGATTTGGAAAAGGGGCTGATTATAAATACCACAACCAGCAAGGGCGTAAAGAGTGTTTTTTTCATAAATGAGTGTTTTGGGGTAAGTGAATATAGTGATAGACGTAATTATTCATAGAAATCTTGGGTCATCTATAAAAAAAGTTAAAATTTTTTTTCTAACGAATGGCAAATAATCATATAATCATATGATATTATCCCTCAAGGTGAAATTAATGAGGAAAAATCCAGAAAACAGGTTTTACAGGCATAATGGTATTATTTGTCAGTAGGGTTAAAGCGGGCTGGCCGGTTTGTAGAATTAATAGAAAAGCGGATGAACCTTCAGGCTGCATCCGCTTTTTCTAAAATTCAGGTGTGCTATTATTTTCTGAAATTTATCTGGCAACCTATGGATTTTGTCTCCTTATTGGTTACTTCTTTGCCTGCCAGTAATTCATCAACTGCATTGGCCACATAACGGTTATGAACCAGTTCGGGATGGGCTCCGTTATCATCAATAGCTCCATTGTATTTTATAGTCCATTTGCCATTCACCTTCCAGATAACATATGCGTGGGGCGTTTTCTGGGCGGTAAAGGCACGGGCTACCTTTTGCGAACCATCGTAGAGATAGGGGAAGTTGAATTGCTGCTCTTCCGCTTTCTTTACCATTTCGGGAAAAGTATCTTCTTCATAACTGATTGTATCAGTAGAGCTGATAGCTATTAAGGGTACACCCTTGTTTTTGTACTCAGCGTTCAGGTCGTTGAAACGCTTATAATACAGCTTTGCAAAAGGGCAATGATTGCAGGTAAATACAATGATAAACCCTTTTGCATCTGCATAATCTTTCAGAGAAACATTTTTACCGTTTACATTTTTCAGCGAGAAATCGTTTATCTGCTTATTGTTGATGGTTGCAAAACTCATCATAACCATAACAGGTATCAGCAATACCGAAATCAGGGCGGTCCTTGTAAGTCCTCTTTTCATTGGAAATGTATTTATGATTTACTCTTTTACAAACTTTTTAGTGATCACCTTCTTAGTCAATTCATCAGTAAGTTGTACAAAATATATACCAGGAGCAAATTTACTTACATCGATACCTGGGGCAAGTTGCGGACGAGGTAGCATATACATGGTTCTGCCTATTGAGTTGGTAATGGTAACATAATAAACCTGCATAGCCGGATCGGTAAATGAAAAATAGATGCGGGTGCTGGCCGGGTTGGGGAAGATAGTGTAATCGCCAACTGCGTTGTTTGTTTCGTCAACCGAATTTACATCATGCACTATAAACTGACCCATTAAGCCACCATCTTCGTGGGGCGCCATATGGCAATGGTACATGAAGGGGTGCAGTTCGTCGGCATAGTCATTAAACCGGGCAACAAAAGTGACACTCTCATTTACAGGCAGAAAGTAGGTGTCTTTCCAGCCCGATTCGTAGTTGCTTACAGCACCTGAACTACGTGAAATGATCTTGAATTCGATATCATGAATATGGAAAGAATGGCCAAAAACGTTGTTATTGGTAACGGTCCATTTTTCTACCGTATTCAGGTTGATCGTTTTATTAATTGTGCCCAATGCAAAAGGTGTATGATCGAAATAGAAGGGTGTGCCGGGTGAACCGGGACCACCGGGTGTTCCGTCTGTAACAGTTAACGTGCGGCTGACCGTTGCATCGGCGGCAGTAAGATAAGTATTGGTGATCAGGGAGGCAGGTAATGTTGTTATAGCTCCTGTTGTTGTTGCAGCAACATTGATGTGCAGGATTTTGAAATTGGTATTATTAAGTAAGCTGCCGAATGCGCCTGTAGTGCCTGGCTCACTGCCAGGGAAACCAAACGGTAAACCTGCATTGTATGCTTCAAGGTCGAAACTGGAGCCAACTGCATCGCTGCCAAGATCAACCATGATCTCAATACGTTCACCTACATTCAGTTTAACTCTGGTAACCGATACGGGTGCATCCAATAATCCACCGTCATTACCTATGACATAGAAGGTTCGGTTGTCGCTGAAACCGAGGTTGTACCCTCTTTCGAGTTCTACGTTGAGTATTCTGAGGCGAACAAATTGTTTTGGCAGGCTAACCTGCGGATTCATGGTGCCATTTACCAGCATATAATCGCCATAAGGGCTAACATTGGTAAATGCATTATTGGCATCGAAACTACGACTGGTAAGCGCGAGCGGAATATCATCAATGCCATATTTCCTCGGTATGGCTAATGCAGCTTCAGCAGCATCGCGAATGAAAATGAATCCACCAAGGCCCTCCATTAACTGCTGCTCGGTTTTCATGTGCAGATGGGGGTGATACCATAAAGTAGAGGCGTTGTTGGTTACTTTCCAGTATGGCTGCCAGATAGTGCCTGTAGGGATGGTCTGATGAGGCCCACCATCCATTACCGCAGGCAGATGCATGCCATGCCAGTGCAGGGTAGTTGTGTCGTTTAGCAAGTTGTGTACATTCATATGCACACTGTCTCCTTGATTAAAGAACAAGGTTGGTCCCCAGAATGCTCCGTTAATACCGGCAGTAATCGTCTGGTTACCAGTGCGGAACTGAACGAAGGTGTCGCGCATATTCAGATTGAAAGTTGTGCCCGATAGGGTATCCGGGATCCAGAGGGTGTTGTATTGGGCATGGGTTGTAGTACAAAAAATACTAAATAGCAGCCCTGTGAAGAGTGGTTTTAAATTCATAAAAATGGCTTTTATGCGGGATTAGACGGTCGAATTGTCCTTTTCCTTCGGTTTGAGCAATTATATTTTGGGGGATTCCTCTAAATAAGCCGCTATTGATTATTGAATTCTAAAATATATTCAGGGGATAGATGTTCCCAATTTCCCGATTCCAATAATTACCTTGCACCCATGTTTGCTGATGTTATTCTTCCCCTGAATCTGCCCCAGGTGCTAACCTATGGGGTGCCGCTCGAAATGCAGGATGTTCTGTGTCCGGGAATGAGGGTGGAAGTGTCGCTGGGCAATAATAAACAATACGCCGGAATAGTTGAACGCCTGCATGAAAATAAGCCGGAAGCATACATGGTAAAACCCATACGAGGCATAATAGACCAGGAGCCGGTTGTGAATGAGCTACAATTGAAGTTCTGGCAATGGGTAGGGCAGTATTATATAGCTGCTCCGGGTGAGGTAATGCAGGCCGCCCTGCCAGCTCATCTGAAACTAATGGGTGAAACCAGGCTGGAGTGGGTAGGCGATGAATCGATAACCTATGAGTGGAGTGATGAGGCATTTCTGGTCACTGAATCGCTGATCATGCGCAAGGAGATCACGATAAGCGAACTCAGGAATATTATCGGCGCCAGGCATTTTGCTGTTGTGCTGAATGAATTGCTTGAAAAAGAAGCTGTGATCATCAACGAAGCCCTCGAAACCAGCTATAAGCCAAGAAGGGAAAAGGTAGTCAGTTTGTCAATTGAATATAGTGAAGAGCCTGCGCTCATAGCGCTGTTTAAGAAATTGGAAAAGGCGCCTAAGCAACTTGAGTTATTGATGGCCTATACCGAACTCAGTATGAAGCAAGGTATAGTGCGCCAGAACGATTTGCTTGACCGTTCATCAGCTTCAGCCGCACAACTGAGAGCACTGGCAGATAAGGGGATATTCAAAATAGAAGAGAAAAATGTTGACCGGCTGATTTATGCATCTATCAGGCAGGCAAAGGAAATAGTTTTTTCGGAAGTTCAGCAAGTGGCCTATGATGCACTGAATAAAGGTCTTGAAGAAAAAAATGTAGCCTTACTGCATGGTGTTACCGGCAGCGGAAAAACACTGCTGTATATTCATAAAATAAAGGAGTGCATTGCCAGCGGCAGGCAGGCCATATTGTTGCTTCCCGAAATAGGGTTGACTACACAATTGGTAAGCAGGCTGCATGCATATTTTGGCGAGGTGCTGGGTGTGTATCATTCGCACTTCAGTAACAATGAGCGGGTAGAAATCTGGGAGAAGGTGCGTAAGGGTGCTTATCATGTGGTTGTTGGTCCAAGATCGGCATTATGGCTGCCATACAATGATATAGGGCTCATAATCGTGGATGAAGAACACGACAGCTCCTTCAAACAAAAAGACCCTTCGCCCAGATTTCATGCACGTGATGCGGCTATTTACCTGGCTTCATTGCATGTTGCAAAAGTGATATTGGGTTCTGCAACGCCTTCGGTAGAGAGTCTCTTTAATGTGCAGCAAAAAAAATATGCCTATGCCTCGCTGAAAGACAGGTACCAGGGTGTAAAGATGCCGGCTATTGAGATCATCAATGCGCAATCGCTGCAAACAGTAAGGCAGTTGGGAGTAAAGCTGCTGACACCCGAGCTGCAAAAAGCTATGCTTGAAGCCCTGCAAAAGCGCAAGCAGATAATTCTGTTTCAGAACAGGAGAGGTTATGCGCCATTTCAGTTGTGTACGGTATGTGGTTGGGTGCCGCAATGCAGAAATTGTTCGGTGTCGCTTACGTACCATAAAAGCACGGATAAACTTCACTGCCACTATTGCGGACTGAAGACAGCAGTGCCGCTATCCTGTCCGCAGTGCGGCAGTACAAAATTGATAAGCAAGAGTTTTGGTACTGAGAAGATAGAGGAGGAGGTGAAACTTATTTTCCCGGAAGCGCGTGTGGCCAGGATGGATGTAGACAGCATGCGTGGCAAGCACAGCATGACCGAACTGCTGGACCAACTGGAGAAAAGAAAAGTGGATATACTGGTAGGCACACAAATGGTGGTGAAGGGGCTCGACTTTGCATCGGTAGGACTGGTAGGCATACTGAGTGCCGACAGCCTGCTGAGCTATCCTGATTTCAGGGTGAATGAAAGGGCTTTTCAGTTGATGGAGCAGGTGAGTGGCAGAGCTGGAAGAGTGGATGGCAAGGGCAGGGTTCTGATACAGGCTTACAATGTGGCCCACCCCGTTTTGCAATGGGTAAAGGACCATGATGTAAATGCTTATTATATCCAGGAGATCGTGCACCGGCAAACCTATAGTTATCCTCCATTCAGCAGGCTGATAAAAATAAGTTGCAAGCACAAAGATGAGCCTAAGGCAATAGCCGTAGCCGGCCTGATGGCCGGGGCTTTGCAGTTGTTTCATGGCATTACCATTCAGGGGCCGGCGCCTGCGTTGGTTACGCGTGTGCGCAACCAATTCATCCATGAGATCTGGATCAAATCGCCTCGTGATAATAAGACATTGGAAGCGCTCAAGGGCTACCTTAAATCGCAAAGGAATGCCATACTGAGCAAGCGGGGCAACAGTAATGTTGTTGTTGTTTTTGATGTGGATCCGGTGTAGTAAAAAAATATTTTTCCAAATCAAAAATATCATCCTACATTTGCACACGAATTGCGATCTGCATTTTCTTAAATGCATTTTATCATGACTTACTGTTACTACATATCGTCCCTTTTGCTCCTTGCCTGATGGCAGAGCGTACTTCTCCTTATTTATTAAGAATTGAAGCAGTTATGGCTTTGCCATTCCTGATAATCCTCTGCCTTGCCAATTAATTTATTTTAACTCTGGGGCCTCCAAAGGGTATATCCTTTGCGTAAGGATGAATTGATCTAAACTGATTTTTTACAATGATCAATTAACGTCTTATGGACAACTATGCATGGCCGGAAGACCTGCTGCATTTTAAACTTAAATCGAAGCGGCAGAAAGGAAGGCTACTAAAAACGGATCGTGATAAACAACTGATCAGGTTGAACAAAAGAGAGGATGAGCTTTGGGATAACAAAGAAAACTTACCCATGGTGCCTCTTGAAGATCCCTACCAGAAAGGCTGGAAAAGGACTTTTGTGCTGAGGGATGATGTGAGCCGGAGCAATATGGCTTCATTTTACCAAACACTCCTCGAAAAGATAAACACGATTGAATATTCTAAAAACAAAGCTTTTAAAGTAAGGGTAAGGAGGCGAAGGAAAAGGAAAAAGGTGTATGAAGATGTACCTCAGTTCTTGCGTCATTACAACTATTATGAATGGCACAGTGCCAAACTGAAACTTACTGATGACGAGAAAGTGCATTTCCATCCGGAGCAATTCTGGAGTGAATCCCTTAAGTGCTTTTATGTGTTGTATTTGTTCAATGATCCCTGGCGATATACACTGCAGATAAGCCCCAGAATTATTACAGAAGTGAAAATGCTGGATAATGTGTTGGAGCAAGAGATGGCTGAATTGGATAACTATATAAACCGGAATTGCCTGAGACCTCGTATAAGCCTGCTGACAAATGGCAGAGGATACAACAAATGGAAAGACACCAGCAGCCCAAAACCAAAGCATGTTGACCCTTACAAAAACAAACCATTTCATTCGATACTGAATGAATATGAAAACGATTAAAAACAAAACAATGAGCAATTTAAAAACAAAAGAACTAAGTAAAATAGGTTACACCAATGATCAGGCAAGAAGTCTGGCGTTGAACATAACCAGTAAGCATTTCAAGCATCAGACTAAGGCTGAACTAATTGCAATGTTCACAAGTATTAAGAATGATCCGCAAGCCTGGCTGCAGGATGCCATCGTTGGTAAAATTGCAGCAACTTTTATGGATAATGAAGTGGAGTGTAATTTTCAGACTTATACATTGCTGCAACAAACCGGCATGCTGAAGATATATGGTGGTAAGGAAATAGAACCATCGGCTAAGAAGCAAATGGAACTGGCTATGTCTCTGCCAATAGTCTTGCAAGGAGCACTCATGCCCGATGCCCATACTGGCTATGGCCTGCCAATAGGCGGTGTACTGGCAACAGATAATGCGGTAATACCTTTTGCTGTGGGTGTAGATATTGGATGTCGGATGGCACTGACTATTGTAGGTGAGCGGGATAGCTTTTTTAAGAGCAACGGGCACAGGATGAAAATGGCTCTGAAGGAACTGACGCACTTTGGTATGGAAGGTGGGCTTGAGCAACAACAGCAGCATGAAGTGCTGGATCATCCGGATTTCAAGGCCACTGAATTCTTAAGCAGGCTACAGGGCAAGGCAGCACGGCAATTGGGGTCATCGGGCAGCGGTAATCATTTTGTAGAGTTTGGCAGCCTGGAACTTGATGAACAAAATGCGCTGGGCCTTGATGCAGGAAGGTATGTTGCACTGCTGTCGCATTCTGGCAGCAGGGGGCTGGGGGCC
The DNA here is from genome assembly GCA_903903635.1 of uncultured Bacteroidota bacterium. Lineage (GTDB taxonomy): Bacteria > Bacteroidota > Bacteroidia > Chitinophagales > Chitinophagaceae > Nemorincola. The sequence continues at coordinate 64,486 of CAIUZK010000188.1, read as the reverse complement.
AATATTGCCCAGCGTTATACCCGTATTGCCATGGATAGCTGCAAACTTCTCAGGGAAGCTCAGCAACTGGCCTGGCTGGATATGAATAGCGAGGCAGGGCAGGAGTACTGGATAGGGATGAACCTGGCCGGGGCCTATGCCAAAGCATGCCATAATGTGATACATGCCAACCTGCTTAAGGCCCTTGGACTGCAACCATTGGCTTTGATAGAAAATCATCACAACTTTGCCTGGAAGGAAAAATTGGCTGATGGCAGGGAGGTGATCGTGCACAGAAAGGGGGCAACTCCGGCTCATGAAGCAGAGTGGGGCATAATTCCCGGTAGTATGACGGATGCAGCCTACCTGGTAAGAGGTAAGGGTGTGGCCAATGCATTAAACTCTGCATCGCATGGTGCAGGCAGGGCCATGAGCCGTCAGCGTGCAAAAGAGAACATGACGGTGAGCGGGCTAAAGCAAATGCTGGGAAGCGCAGGTGTAACACTTATAGGAGGTAGTGTAGAAGAAAATCCATTGGCTTATAAAGATATCGGGCGTGTAATGGCTTCGCAAACGGAACTGGTGGATATACAAGGCAGATTTTTGCCTAAAATTGTAAGAATGAATAAGGAGTAATTAAATAATAAAACATGGCCCGTTGTAAACTAAATGATGGGCCATGTTTAAAATAGAAAAGAAAATGGAAAAAGTAATTCAGATAACATCAGGACGGGGGCCTGAAGAGTGTTGCAGGGTGGTGGCTAAGGTTCAGGAACTGATGATGAAACAGTCAACAAATGTCAATGTAAAAATTGAGGTACTGGATCAGAAGAAGGGTGACCTTGCAGGTACATTCCATTCGGTGACGTTATTGGCTAAAGGCGCTGACCTGGAATTGTTTTTAAAGGAATGGAGCGGCACCGTGCAATGGATCGCGCAAAGCCCTTACCGGAAAATGCACCGGCGTAAAAATTGGTTTGTGGGCGTAGCTGTGTTCGATTGCAGCGAGCAATTGAAATGGAAGGACAGTGATGTGCGTATTGAAACCTGCAGGTCTTCAGGACCGGGTGGACAAAATGTGAACAAGGTGGAGACAGCAGTTAGAGGGGTGCATTTACCTTCAGGAGTGCAGGTGCTGGCCAGCGATAGCCGGTCGCAACTACAGAACAAGCAATTATGCATTGAACGGCTGAAAGCAAAAGTGCTTGCCTGGCAAACAGATCAACTCGTGGCAGCCCGACAAGCGCAATGGGATGAGCATAACGAACTGGAAAGAGGTAATCCGGTTAAGGTAATTATTTCACCTTTATAGCCGACAGTTATTGCTATCCGGAGATGAATTATTTTCCGGGTAGCAATACTTCTGGTACATTACTATCCACACGCTTATTATACACCAGACCGCTTACCGGGTAGGCAGCCAATATGCCATCAGGCAATGGAACCATCATTTGTATGATCTCCTCCTTTGAAAGGGGGCCAAGCCATTTCTCCCGGTCTGATGGTGAAATGATCAATGGCATGCGTTTCTTCTCGTTATGTATCTGCCCCAGCAGTTCATTGGCCGGTGTAGTAATTATGCTGAATGTCTTGATTACTTCTCCGGTATCCTGATTTACCCAATTACTATATACGCCTCCCAGGGAGAAGGGGTTGCCATCAGCACTGTATATATAATAGGGAATAGTAGTTTTGGCATCCGGGTGATGCGGCTCAAAAAAACCATCGACCCAAACAAGGCACCTGTTTCGGGTGATGTAATTTTTATAGCTGGCTTTCTCGAAAATTTCTTCAGCAGTAGCATTAAGTGTATTGGCATATTTGCGTGCCTCAACGTCATTCTTTACCCATTGCGGCAATAGCTTCCATATGCCGGGCTGAACAATATTCGGTGTTTCGCTTGTGCTTACCGGCAAAAAAGGCATCGTAAACCCATCGGCATGAAAATAGAATTCGTAGGGCCGGACATCAAATTTACCGGGGCCAAGATATGCTATCAGTTTTTCTTTTAGCGGTGTATGTACCTTGTAACACATGTTGTCAAATTTCAGTATTTTAATTGTAAATAGATTCTTTAAAAGTGAAAATTTTACAAGGGAATAGCCAACGTTGAAAAACAAATGGAAGTACAGTTGTAATATGTTCATAAGCAGTTATGCACATGTGCGAATAAATAGGTATCAATGCCTGTTGCTGCAAATCGTACCTTTGCACCGAATTTTAGCAGATTGATTGTTTCTATAGTTGAAATCTTCTTTTGAATTATGTTCCGGCCGAAAATAATAGACACTTTAAAGAATTACAATAAGGATCTTTTTGCCAAGGACCTCGTAGCAGGTATCATTGTTGGAATAGTTGCCCTTCCTCTGGCCATTGCCTTTGCCATTGCTTCCGGGGTTTCTCCCGAGAAAGGACTGTTTACCGCCATTATTGCCGGATTTATTATAGCTGCACTTGGAGGCAGCCGTGTGCAGATAGGAGGACCAACCGGTGCATTCATTGTAATTGTTTATGGCATAGTGCAGCAGTTTGGGGTCAACGGCTTAATCATTGCCACGTTTATGGCGGGGATCCTTCTTATTGCCATGGGTTTAGCCAAGGTGGGCAGCGCAATACAATACATTCCCTATCCGCTTATCGTAGGTTTTACCACAGGTATTGCGGTTATCATTTTTTCATCGCAGATGAAAGACCTGTTCGGGCTGCGCATGGGAGCTGTTCCGGCCGATTTCATTGATAAATGGAGATCGTACAGCCACTATTTATCTACCATAAATGTACCGGCAATGGTCATCGGCCTGTCTACTATTGTCATTGTGTTTTTGTGGCCCAGGGTCACGCATAAAATACCAGGGTCGCTTATCGCTATATTGGGAACCACGGCAGTAGCCTATTTTCTCAAGCTCCCGGTTGAGACCATAGGCTCCCGATTTGGGGCTATACCTTCTTCTTTTCCCAGGCCTATTGTACCTGAACTTAGTTTTAGTGTAATCAGTGGATTAATGAGGCCGGCTATTACTATTGCATTGTTAGGCAGCATAGAATCATTGTTGTGTGCTGTAGTTGCCGATGGTATGATAGGGGGAAACCACCGGTCTAATACAGAACTGATAGCACAGGGCCTGGCTAATATTGGTTCAGCCTTATTTGGAGGTATCCCGGCAACCGGCGCTATAGCCCGCACTGCAACCAATATAAAAAACGGAGGCAGAACACCTGTTGCTGGTATAACTCATGCCATTACTCTGTTGATCATCATGCTTTTTGTGGGCAAATGGGCCGCCCTGATTCCAATGGCTACGCTTGGGGGAATATTGATTATAGTGGCTTATAACATGAGCGAATGGGAAAATTTCGTTTCGGTGCTGAAGGGGTCAAGGAGCGATGCTGCGGTATTACTGGTGACATTTTTGCTCACCGTATTTGTTGACCTCACAGTGGCTATAGAATTTGGTATTGTACTGGCGGCATTCCTGTTTATTCAGAAGATGATGAAATCGAGTTCGGTGCAGCATCTTACTGTTAATGAAGAAGCTAATGGTGAGGATACACTGGAAATAAATACGCTGCCTGCAGGTGTAGATCTTTATGAGATCAACGGGCCATTGTTCTTCGGCGCTGCTTACAAATTCAAGGAAGCCATGAAGGTAATTGAGAATCCGGCAAAAGTGTTGATCATAAGAATGCGGTTTGTTCCGATCATTGATGCAACCGGTATTCAGACCTTAAGGGAAGTGCATAAGGAGATAAAGAATAAAGGCACAAAGCTCATCTTAGCGGAGGTATCCAATGAGCAGGTGTTAAATGAGCTGATCAAGGCAAGGCTGATGTTCCAGATAGGCAAAGCAAATATTACCGATACCTATGAAAAGGCTGTAAAACGTAGCAGGGAAGTAATTGAGGAGGGGTAGCGCACAAAATAAATTCTGCACTAAAAAAATAAAGTCTTTTTCAGAAACTACATTAATTATAAAATCAAAAAAGCCAGCCCTTTGGGGACTGGCTTTCCGATAAAAATTATAAGCTTATTCGCCTATTACTTCAAATTCAATTTCAACCAGGTTGTCTTTGCCGAAATCGATGCTTGCCTTGTGCATACCTGCTTCCTTAACATCGTCAAGGATAGTGATACGGCGGCGGTCAATTTCATAACCTTTCTGTTCGCGAATGGCGCGTGCTATCTGGATAGCAGTAACAGAACCAAAGATCTTACCACTGATACCGATCTTGGCGCCAACCTTTACAGGTGATGCTTTAAGAACATCGGTAACGTTGGCTATTTCAGCCATAAGTTTATCTTCTTTCTTCTGTAATTGTTTGCGGCGCTCTTCCATAATTTTTGCATTGCTGCCACTGGCTTCAATTGCATATTTTTGAGGAATGAGGTAATTGCGTGCGTATCCTGGCTTTACAGTTACCATTTCGTGTGCTGAACCCAGGTTGTCAACGTCTTTTATAAGAATTACTTGCATGATTGTCTATTTTAAAAGGTCAGTAACGTATGGTAAAAGAGCCATCTGGCGGGCCTTTTTGATCGCCTGTGATACTTTGCGCTGAAACTTAAGAGAGTTTCCGGTAATGCGGCGCGGCAGCATCCTGCCTTGTTCGTTGAGGAATTTCTTCAGGAACTCACCGTCTTTATAATCGATATACCGTATGCCCATTTTCTTAAAACGGCAATATTTCTTAGGGCGCTTTTCGACACGTTGTGACGTAAGGAATTTTATTTCGTTTTGCTTTGCCATTGTTGTGTGTTTTTAAGCGTTATCAGCGGTTAAGTGTTTACTGCGTTTTCTGAGGTTGTATGCGATAGAGAACTTGTCCAGACGCGTAACCATGTGACGGATGATTGTCTCATCGCGGTTCATCATGATTTCCAGCTTTGCATTAGTTTCTGCAGGTGCCTGGTACTCGAGTACATAGTAAAGACCTGTTGTCTTCTTCTGTATCGGATAAGCAAGGGAGCGTAGTCCCCATGCATCCTGGTGAACGATCTCGCCACCAGCTTCTTTGATGAAGTCCGTGAACTTCTTCTGAGCGTTTTTGTAATCTTCATCCGACAGAACGGGTGTGAAGATCGCCATCAGCTCGTAACTCTGAAGGTTGTTTTGTGTTGCCATAATTTTGTTTAAAAAGGTTAATCCAACTTCCGGCGGGAACTTTGGATACTATTTTTAGTCTTTTGTCGAAAGTCAAAAACTGAAAGTCGGGAAGACTTCCGGTTTTATTATCTGAACTGCCAACTGAAATTAGTAGCCGGAAATTTGGGACTGCAAAAGTAAGGCAGAAAATTATTTAAACCAAATAAAATATAGGAAAATTCCCAATCTTAATAAGGTGTTGATAAATATATTGACAATGGTATGATTTTTGCAGACATTATTATTATGTTTAAAGCTGTAACAATAATAATAGGCGTTTTGCTGTTATTATTATAGTAGCTAGACATAGCTATTCTGTAAACCAAAACTTTTTTATGATTCAAAACGATAGCCAGACTGACAGTCTGAAAGGAATACGAGGATTTTTTAGAAGATTCAGAACTGGAATCATCAACCTTTTTAGCCCTGAAGAAGTGGAAGTGACTTTTAAAACAGATGGAAACAAGGTTAGGTACACTTATACTAAAGTGGAAAATAAGCGTGTAGCCTGACCTTTAAATCTGATTTGGGCGTAAAATTTTATGCTCAATTGCTATAGTTATCGAATCCTTTTCTTATGTCGGTATTCTCATCTCTGGCTGGTATTTTTTATCAGTAAAATCTCCTTCGAAATATATTTGCAGTATTTTAATTTTAGTAATTTCAAGTCGGTATTGACTTTCAATCAAGATATCCGCAAATTTGCAAAACCCTTGCCAGTCCACCATTTCTGGTTAGTTTCAAACTGCGGCTCCAATAAATGACATATAGCTTGCAAACTTTTATCATCGGCTATCCGGATAAAGTCATACAACCTTGTTCATATAGCTTTGGGTTTGTTTTTGCAGACATAATGTAATTTAAAGTGAGTTCGATGAATAAAGATAGTTCCTGCCCTGCACCGCTTTCCGCACTGACCGCAAGAACGTTGGAGAACTTTTGAAAAAGAAACATACAAATACAATATTCATCCTCGCAAAAGATTCAAAGAAAGGGGCTATTACAGCCTCAATTTATTCATCGAACTCACGTTTATTTAAGGATTTTTTTGGAAATGGAAATTTTGATGGAGCGAAGGAGCGAAGGGAATTTCCAATTGTGGCATTTGAAATGAGGGCTACTTATGGATTGGGTTAAATGCAGCAAAGCTCCCGGTGGGGGGAGCTTTGAGGTTTATGGGGCGTGTATTTATTAATCGTGGATGCGGACCAGCTTGCTGGTGAAACTTGTCGCGGATGTGCGGATGGTGATGGTGTAGATGCCGGGAGCCAATGTACTAAGGTCTACCTGCGTGTTGCCTGTGGCGGCATTAAGCTGGAGTTGTTGGGAAATGGCTTCATGGCCTATCATATCAGCAATCGTTACATCGGCAGTGCCTGTGGCCTGGTGGTTCCAGGTTATATTGAGGGTGGCTGATGCAGGATTGGGATAAATGCTGATACCAGTGGCCATAGGTTGCGGCACCTTTGAGTTGTCGTAAGGGGTGATGGTACGAGTAGAGGTGTGTAGCTTAAAGTTGATGGATAGTGCTGAATCCAGGCCGGGGGCTAATGTAATAGTAGCTGAAGGAGTTGTAAAGTACTGATAAAACTCAGGATAGACAGTGTAGTTACCTTCTGGCAGGTTAGAAAAATAGTAGGTGCCATTGGTTGCTGTAGTAGTACTGGCTATTATGCTGCCTGATGCATCTTTAAGCAGGATGGTCATGTCTGCTAAAGGCATATCGTCTGAGGTGCCCTTGCCTGCGCCCCATACAACCAAACCCGAAATAAAGCCCGGACCGGGAGGCACCGTGCCGTAAATCATATTTATGTTCTGTGTATCAGCTATCGGCAGATGGAGGAAAGCAGAAGCTGAATACCAATAGGGTGATGATAAACCATAGGTAGGAATGTAGCCACTGGTACCTGACAAGCTTCCGGATAACTGTGCTTTAACCATATAGTAACCAATTGGAGGGCTGTCAAATTCGTAATACGGCATACCTGAATCCATACACGAATTAGTAGATTCCAGAGCTGCTAATGAGCTGTCGGAGGGGTTGAACTGGATAAGCCAAACCTTAAAGGAATCGGTAGCCAGGCCTGTGTGGGAAATATGACCAGAGACGCGATTGCGGTAAACTTTAACTAAAAGGCTGCTTGTGCATCCTGAACTATTGGCACCCCAAACAGTATAAGCAGTGGTAGTGGGAGGGTTGGATATTACTGAACTGCAGGTAGTGCATGAAAGGCCTGTGGTGGGCATCCATAAATATGACTCAGCACCAGTAACTGAAATAGATGCACTGCCGCCACAAACTATATCCGGACCTGAAACGGATAGTTCCGGCACGGGGAGGTAGGAGATATAAGCTGTACCAGTCATTGAAATCCTACATCCAGTAACGGTATCTGTGGCTGATACGACATAGTCCCCGGCAAGACGTTGGTAACCGAAATCGAGAGCAGAACCCGTACCGGAAATTGGTAGGCCTGCAGGGCAACCTGTACGATATAACAGGTAACTGATGCCAGAATCAGAACCGGACAATGTTATGTCGATGCCCGAACCGTCGAAGCAATAGCCGCCACCTGGTGAAATTGCATAGGCTACAGGGCGTGGGATGAGGGAGATAACCGCGGCTGATGTGGTACTGGTACAACCGGTGCTAACATCGGTAGCTACTACCGTATAAGTACCTGGAGTAACAATAGTACCAAAACTGATTGGGGAACCAGTGCCAGCTAACGTAGTAACCAGCGTAGTACCATTGTAAAGGGCGTAGTTGACACCAGTTGAGGAACCACTTAGGCCGCATGGCACACCATAGCCGCCTGCGCAATAACTGCCAAAGCCTGTGAGCGTATAGATGGCAGGCAAAGCAATTGTTGTAATGGTGGCTGAGCCAATCATATTATCAAAACAAGAAGTACCCAGATTGGCTATAACAGTGTAGGTACCTGGAGCCGTGATTAAACCAAACGAAATAGCACTGCCGGTGCCCGTAACTGGTACCCCTACCGGAGATGTGCCATTGTATAAATGATAGAAAACCCCAACCTGTGAATTAACCAAAGAAACAGGAACACCTCCACCTCCACTGCAATAGGAGCCGCCACCTGTGACAGTATATGCCATGGGTGGTGGTATAACTGGAAGCGAAAAAATAACCGGGCAACCTCTGACAGAGTAGTAGATAGCAGTAGTTCCCGTTGAAATACCTGTAACAACACCGGCAGTATTGATACTTCCCACAGCAGGAAGATAGGATGACCAGGTACCACCAGGAGTAGGATCGGAAAAAGTTGCAGTAAAACCTGTACAAACATATGTTGGGCCGGTGATAGGGGCAGGAAATGGATTAACAGTGACTGATTTTGTAATGGCGCAGCCGCTCGTGCTTACATAGCTAATAGTAGCTACCCCGCCTGAAACACCTGTAAGTAAACCAGTACCACTAGTTATAGTAGCAATTAAAGGTGTGCTGCAAGCCCAGACACCAGCTGGTGTGGGGTCGGTGAGAAAAATGGAGCTACCAACGCATACAGAGTCCAGACTGCTTATAGGGTAAGGCAAGGGATTAATGGTAACAGACTTAAGTGTATAGGAAGCCCCAACAGTATATGTGATTGTGGTAGTACCAGATGAAACACCAGTAGCGATACCTGTGGTTGGGTTGATAACAATAATGGGTGATGAACTGCTCCAGATGCCCCCGGGAGCGGAATCGGTATATGTGCCGGAATTGCCAACACACAGCTGAGAAAGCCCGTGGATAGGCCCTACATATGCATAAGATACCATTGCATAAAAAAGTGCAATTATAGTAAGGTGAAGGTGTTTCATTGTATTCAAATTTATTAATTCAAATAAAGGTATAAAACAATACTTGATGTATATGTATTATTTGGCGGTTGATGGGGACCTGATAAACCGGCCAAACTTGAACCAAACTTACCCAAAGCCAATTTTTAATAACTACCAGTATATATTACAAGGCGTAAGGATGAGGTGAAATGTTAGCATTTTAAAATAATATTTTTAAAGATCAATGCATGCCAAACCATTCTAAATTAAAAAGCCCCCGGAAAGGGAGCTTTTTAAAAACCTGGAATTATAAGGAATTAGTTGTTGGCTTTAACCAATGAGCGGTTGAAGTTTATACCGGCCGACCTGATGGATATAATATACATGCCATCATTCAAGGCAGATAAATCCAACTGTGCCTGGCCTGAAGGCGTATTTATATTAAGGTTTGTATTGATCACCTCGCGGCCCATCATATCTGTAACGACCAACGTGGCATTGCATGGCGACTGATTTTGCCAGGATATGGTGGTAGTTCCGCTGGCAGGGTTAGGGAAGATATTGATCCCAACCGTAGTATTAACTGGTTGCGGCACTTTTGAGTTGTCGTAAGGGGTGATGGTATGTGTTGTGGTGTGCTGCTTGAAGTTGATGGCATTAGCCGAGTCGGAACCAGGAGCCAGGGTAATGGTGGCTGATGGGGTTGTGTAATCTTTGTAGGACTCAGGGTAGATCATATACGTGCCATAAGCCAGGTTGGCGAAGGAGTATGTACCATCAGATGCAGTGGTGGTAAAGGTAATGAGGCTGCCGGAAGCATTTTTGAGGTAGATCATCATGCCTGCAGCAGGCACATCGGCAGAGGTGCCCTTGCCTGCTCCTGAAATAACATAACCTGCTATGAAGCCCGGTCCGGAAGGTACTGTGCCATAGATCATGGTGATGGGCATATCGTCGGCTGCGCCTGCATGGGTAACCGATGTGGCTGAATACCAATAGGCCGATGATGTGCTGTAGGTGGGTATGTAGCCGCTGGTGCCTGGCACAGTGCCATATAGCTTGGCCTTAACGAGGTAGTCGCCTGCTGGCTTGCCGTCGAACTGGAAGTAAGGCACACCGGCATCCATGCATGAGGTCATAGAGTCCTGGGCGGCTATTGAGCTATCGGATGGATTGAACTGGATGAGCCAAACCTTGAATGAGTCGGTGGGTGTGCCGGTATAGCTGATATGCCCGGTGATGCGGTTGCCACTGACGGTGATTGTAGCTGTGCCGGTGCAGCCATAACCATCGGTACCGGTAACGGTATAGGTGGTGGTAGCGGCCGGTGTAAGCGTGGTGAGCGCGCAGGCCGAGCAGGAGAGACCTGTAGTAGGCGCCCATACAAATGAGGTAGCGCCTGTGGCTGCCATTGTAACCATACCACCACATGGCGCAAGCGTATCGGATGCGGTAACAGTTGGTATATCCATATACAAAGTGATGGAATTGGAAGCGGTAGTGGGCGCTGCGCAAAGGGCGCTGCTGGTAAGTGTCACGCCAACAATATCGCCCATAGCAGGTACATAAGCATAGGTGCTGCTGCTACCTGAGGCTACGCCATTAACTGTCCATGCATATGCAGGGGTAAGCCCGCCATTAACCGGAACTGGTGTGAAGGAAACAAGTGTAGCGGCACATGCAGTATCGCTGCCGGTACTGGTGGTAATAGAAACTGAGGGAACCACGGTGGCCGACATAGTAACCACTGTGGTACCCACCATGGTGGCTGAGCAACCCGTAGCTGCATTGGTGGCTATAATGGTATAAGTGCCTGCGGGTTGGTATCCGAAGGAGAGCGCCAAACCGGTGCCGGATATAGGCCCCCCTACCGCTACACCGCTGCTGTATAACTGGTAATTGATTCCTGTACTGGAACCGCCTAATGAAATGATGTAACCAGGACCACCGGTGCAGTAGCTGCCACCGGATGAAAGTGCATAGGCAGCAGGGGCCGGATTGATAGCAATAACCGCTGCCGAAGTGGTGCTGGTACAACCGGTAGTAGCATTGGTAGCTATAACGGTGTAAGAACCTGCAGGAGAAATAGTGCCAAAACTTATGGCTGAACCTGCGCCGGGAACAGTGCTGACCAAGGTACCCCCGTTATACAGGCTATAGTTGATACCAATATCGGACATACTGAGGCCGCATGGAACACCTGAACCACCCGCACAATAAGTGCCAAAGCCGGTGAGCAGGTAGATAGTGGGTAAAGTACCTGCAGTGATGGTAGCTGAGCCAGACATATTACTGGTGCAGTATGTAGCTATATTTGTTGCTACTACAGTATATATTCCAGAAGCCGTCATGGTGCCCCAATCAAGTGGTCCACCTGTGCCTGTAATTAGCGCACCTACTGCTGTGCCTCCAAGGTATAATTGGTAATGTACTCCAATATCAGAACCAGATAGCGTAACGTGAACACCGGCACCACCAGAGCAAACCACTCCACCCCCTGAAACGGTATATGCCGTGGGTAAGGGATTGATGGTAATAGTAGCAGAGCCACTCATGGTAGTGGCACAGGAAGTACCTGGATTGGCCAATACCGTATAGGTACCGACGCCAGTAAATGAACCAAATGACAGGGGCCCTCCGGTACCTGTAACCGGAGCCAATGCAGGAGTTGTACCATTGAATAATACATAGGATACTCCTAGTTGTGAGCCACTAAGATAAATTGGCATACCTGCACCGCCGCTGCAATAAGACCCACCACCGCTGACAGTATAAACAGAGGGTACAGCCAATACGGTAAGCGAGGTAGTAGCATCACAGCCTCCAAGGGAGTAACCGATGGTAGTTGTGCCCAAGAACAACCCTGTAGCAACACCGGAAGTATTGATTGTAGCTATCGTGACATTAGATGAATACCAGCTACCACCGGGAGTAGCATCGGAGAAAGTAGTTGTACCACCGGCGCATACTGATGTTGAGCCGGTAATAGCCGGCGGCACGGGATTGACCGTGACAAAAGTAGTACTTACACAGCCACTCATACCCGCATAGGTGATGGTAGCAACGCCGACTGAAATACCTGTTAATACACCGGTACCACTGATAGAAACTATTGCGATAGATGGAGTAGTCCATACACCGCCGGGTGTGGGATCGGTGAGGGTAATAGAACTACCTACACATACTGATGAAGGCCCGGAGATAGGGGCAGGCAACGCATCAATAGTAACAGACATAAACGTATCGGAAGCGCCAACGGTATAAGTGATGTTGGCAGTGCCTGCTGTAACACCTGTAGCTATGCCGGTTGTAGGACTAATCGTGAGTATGCCCGATGCACATGTCCATGTACCGCCGGGTGTGGGATCGGTATAAGTGCCGGAAAGGCCAACACATATATGAGGAGGCCCTGAGATTGGGCCTACGGATGCAAAAGATACTATTGCCAGGAAGAGCGCAATAATTGTAAGGTTGAGGTGTTTCATTTTATTCAGTTTTAAAAATCCAGATAAAGGTATAAAATATTGTTTTATGTATAAGCGATTGTTTTGATAGTTAATCCTGGTTCAGGGTAGCCTGATTAAATTTAAAAGTGTACTTACCCAAAATTCAGTTTTTTATAATTATCAGTACATCTTATAAGGCGTAATGATGAGGTGAAATGTTAGCATTTTTAAACAATATTTTATTATTCAATGTGTTTCGTCTGTTTTAAACTAAAAAGCCCCCGGAATGGGAGCTTTTTTAAAACCTGTAATTATTAGGAATTAGTTGTTGGCTTTAACCAATGAGCGGTTGAAGTTTATACCGGCCGACCTGATGGATATAATATACATGCCATCATTTAAAGCAGATAAATCCAACTGTGCCTGGCCTGAAGGCATATTTATATTAAGGTTTGTATTGATCACCTCGCGGCCCATCATATCTGTAACGACCACCGTGGCATTGCATGGCGACTGATTTTGCCAGGATATAATTGTAGTTCCGCTGGCAGGGTTAGGGAAGATGTTGATCCCAACCGTAGTATAAACAGGATGCACCTTTGAGTTGTCGTAAGGGGTGATAGTGTGTGTTGTAGTGTGCTGCTTGAAGTTGATGGCATTAGCCGAGTCGGAACCAGGGGCCAGGGTAATGGTGGCTGAGGGGGTTGTGTAATCTTTGTAGGACTCGGGGTAGATCATGTAGCTGCCATAAGCCAGATTGCTGAAGGAGTATGTACCATCGGCAGCAGTAATGGTATAGGTGATGAGGCTGCCGGAAGCATTTTTGAGGTAGATCATCATGCCTGCAGCAGGAACATCGGCAGAGGTGCCCTTGCCTGCTCCTGAAATAACATAACCTGCTATGAAGCCCGGTCCGGCGGGTACTGTGCCATAAATCATAGTAATGGGCTGTGTATCAGTAGCTGCTGCATGAGAAATGGTGGTGGCCGAATACCAATAGGCTGATGATAAACCATAGGTAGGTATATAACCACTTGTGCCGGGCACAGTGCCATATAACTGAGCCTTAACCAGGTAGTTGCCGGATGGCTTACTGTCGAATTCGTAATAAGGAATACCTGAATCCATACAAGTGGTCATAGAATCTTCGGCAGTGATAGAACTATCTGAAGGGTTGAACTGAATGAGCCAAACCTTGAAGGAGTCGCTAGCAGTACCTGTATAGGAAATATAACCGGAAATGCGGTTGCCATTGATGGAGACAGTTGCTGTGCCTGTGCAACCTGAACCATCGGTACCGGTAACAGTGTATACAGTAGTGGCTGAAGGATTGGCGGTAATTGAGCTGCAAGTGGTGCAGGATAAACCGGTGGCAGGTGACCAGGAATAAGTAACAGCGCCGGTAGCGGCAACCGTTACATTACCACCACAAGCCCAAACAGGAGCACCGGTATAAATGGTGGGTGAAGGATTGATAACAACTGTAGCCGAGCCAGACATATTGCTGGTGCAGGATGTTGTTGTATTGGTTGCAACCACTGTATATATACCGGCAGCGGTTTGGTATCCGAAATCAAGAGCAGAACCAGTACCAGGAACTGGTACTCCTGTCATTAAACCGCCATAATATAGCTGGTAGCTGATACCTGCATCAGATCCGTCAATACTGACATCTACGCCCGTGCCACCTGTGCAGTAAGCGCCACCACCTATAACATTGTGTACAACAGGCAGCGGATCGATGGAAATAGTGGCGCTACCTGTCATTACAGCAGTGCAGCCGGTAATGGCATCAATGGCAACAACTGTATAAACACCTGCCGCGGTCAGAGGGCCAAAATCAACAATACTGCCGGAACCCATTATTGCAGGTCCAACTGGTATAGTTCCGAGGAATAACTGATAACTGATACCTGTAACGGTAGCTGAAAGATACACATGTAAACCGGTGCCACCGGCACAATAACTACCACCGCCGGTTACGGTAAAGGCAGCAGGTGATGGGTTAACAACAACAGTAGCGCTGCCCGACATGGCAGAGGCGCAAGAAGTACCTGGATTTGCTACAACGGTGTAAACTCCTGCCGCAGTTTGCGGACCAAAAGAAATGGCGCTTCCGGTACCGGATACCGGCGCACCAACTGCAGTAATACCCAGATACAACTGGTAGGATGAGGCTCCTATAGAATTAGCCAAACCAACAGGAACTCCAGCCCCACCTGAACAATAGCTGCCGCCACCTGTAACAGCGTACACCGGTGATGCCGGGGTGACCGTTACAATTGATGTTGCCTGGCAACCAGTGGCGGGCAAAACGTAATTAATATTAGTGTAACCAGGGGCATTGCCAGTGACAACCCCTGAAGCGCTTCCTACACTTGCTACCACAGGGGCAGTGCTTACCCAAACACCCCCGGGCGTTGTTGAACTTAAGGTAGTAGTGGAAACTGCACACACAGTAAGCGTACCTGTAATGGGTGTTGGCATCGGGTTAACCGTTATTGTTTCGGATACTATACATCCATAGGTAGAAGTGTAATAAAGTGTAGACACTCCGGAGGCAACGCCGGTAAGCAGGCCCGACATATCCACCACGGCATGTGTCATAGGAGTAATAGTCCATGTACCACCCGGGGTAGTATCGGTGGCTGAGATAGATGAACCCACACATAAAGAGGTTGGGCCGCCGATGGGGGCAGGCAGCGGTGCCACAGAAACTGAATAAACGGTATCGTAAGCGCCTACTGTATAGGTTATTGTGGTAGTACCAGCAGAAATGCCAGTGGCAATACCGGTAGTAATGCCAATAGAAAGAATCGGGGATGCGCAGGTCCAGGTGCCACCTGTAGTAGGATCGGTATAAGTGCCGGTCTGGCCAACACACAAACTGGATGGTCCGGATATAGGGCCTACCTGTGCAAAGGAGGCAATTGCCAGAAATAGAGCAATAATTGTAAGGTTGAGGTGTTTCATATAGTACTATTTATTATGATTAATATTGTTCGTTAGAGTTTTTTGTAAAATGGAGAACCTGTGATACAATAGGCGTAATACAATAGCTAAATGTTAGTAGATAAAGTAAATTTAATTTATTGACCTACCGAAGAGACCTATCCGGAACATATAAAGGTAATTTATTATTGATCAAATAATAGTATTAGGGTAGTTTTATGCCTAAGGAACTGAAACAACTTTAATACAATATGAATGGCGGAATCTTTTTTTGGGATAAATTGAATAATTTTGGTGAAAATGCGTTTATAAATCAGGATGAGGAAATTTTCAGGCATATATTGGATGGCAGCGGCATGCATTTTTGTGCTGTTGTCGTGTGCCAAGTATAAAGACCCCAAGGGATTCACCGATCCGCGCCTGACCAACCATTACTGCAATGACCCTCTGGGTGTAAACTACAACTGGAATTTTCCGGGAATACCCGATAACACCACCTGCTTCTATCCCACCGATGTTTTTGCCGGGAAGTATGTTTTTCATGATTCGGTTTTTCTGAAAGGGACCAATATATTATTTATTTCAGCCGACTCTTTTATACTTACTATCAGAAAGGTAAACAATACCAAGATGGCGGTATATGGTTTTTGTCTTAATGGCGACAGCCTGCTCATGACAGCCTCACCTACTTTCGTGGCATCGGTAGATACCACTGAAGGAGATTCGGTAACCGCCTATGGCCAGATGTTCTGTAGCCAAAAAGATACCATAAACGGAACCATTGCCCAGAACAGAATAGACTCGGTACTTACAATAAGTATGCAGGTAGCCAGCGATACAGGTGCAACAACACTGCACATTGGCTCTGCAAGATTAATCAGATAACGATGTTTACAGGTATTATAGAATCAATTGCCAAAGTTTCGGAAATAATAAAAGACGGCAGCAATATTCATTTTGTTATGGATAGTGTGCTAACCCCTGAATTAATGGTAGATCAGAGCGTGGCACATAACGGTGTATGCCTTACTGTGGTGGCTATAACAGGGAATACCTACAAAGTAACTGCGGTGGCCGAAACCCTTGCAAAAACCAACCTGGGTGGTTTGCAAAAGGGCGATGAAGTAAATATGGAGCGCTCCCTGAAACTGGGCGACAGGCTGGATGGGCACTTTGTGCAGGGGCATGTAGATGCAACTGCCACCTGCATTGAGAAACAAACGCTTGATGGAAGCTGGTTATTCCGCTTCAGATTTCCTGTGGCGCATACTACTCTGGTGATTGAGAAAGGGTCTATTTGCATCAATGGAGTGAGTCTTACCATCTTTAATGTAGGCAGGGATGAATTCACCGTAACAATCATTCCTTACACATTTGAGCACACTAATTTTCATGCTATTAATGAAGGCACTATAGTAAATGTGGAGTTTGATGTGCTGGGGAAGTATCTGATGAGAAGGGGATTGGTTGATTAGTTAAATAGTTGACTAGTTGAATAGTTGATAAGTTGAATAGTACTTAAGTGGAAAAGACCAGAATAGTATGGGTTCAATAAATTGAATTTCAAATCCCTGATGCAGGTGAGGCTATGAAAAAGGAGATACCTGGGATGGAAACCAAATCACGAAATGAATAATTCATCGTAGACTTTGGCTGTTGTTTGTACAAACGCACTGCCGGGGTATTTGCGTTACAAACGGGAGCGTGGAAACCTGATGGTCGCTGTGTTCATGAACTTTTTGATCTGATTTTTGGGGATGGTAGTATTTGTGGACCGGATGGGACAATAATAATCTTCACCAGAGTGGTATTTATTGTTTTATTACCCTTTCTATAGTTGTTTTGCCAGCTTCATCTGCTACTCTAACTATGTATACACCTTTTGGCAGGCTGGCAATATCAACCTCAATTTTTGTCAAACTGCTGGCCCGGGTATATACTGTTTGGCCAATCACATTTGTGATTATTATTTGGGTGAGCTTATTGGCTGATTCAATTGTTATGATAGCATTAGCTGGGTTTGGGTAGATAGATATTTGGGTTGAGGTTATGTGGTTTGTGTTAAGGTTTGCATAATCAAGGGCATGAACTTCATCACGTTTTTCAGCCGAAATGCCGAATCTCAGTCTGCGAGAGGCAAGGAGTCCCTGAATTCTAAGAGATAATAAATATCATGGCTGTCCGTTATAGATGAAACCATTTTTTATGCGGAACCTGATCTTAGCGATCCTATTATTTTCCAGTACCTGCGGATACAGCCAGGATAGTCTTAACCTTAAAATAGATTACGGGCCGGACGATAAGCAACTGGGTGATATTATGCGTTTTATTGGCATTGAGCAAATGCAGCTTAATATCAGTCATAAGGACTTAAAAGGCAAGAAGATTGTATTAAGCTTTGAAGAGTTTAAGGAAGGCAAAGTGATCAATAAGGGCAATATGACCAAAGGCTTGCCGGATATGCTGTTGCAGGCAACAAGCGACACTTTCAGCATTAAAGTGATGAGCCGGGCCACTGGCGATTCCGCCAAAATCGATTTTTTTTATCCCCGGTTTAATTCCAGTACAGAATATTACATTGAGCAGCCCGCCAAGGATTACAGCATGCGGTTTGCGATGCTGGCCAACCGCGATCATACTTTACGCACCGCAGTGACCAGGGAACGGCAGGCGATGTTTGTGTACAGCCTACCCTACCAGAAGCCCAATGAGGATTACAAATATTACTGTGCCCTCACTGCAGGCGGTGTGCCTCCAGAAAAATGGTGGGATGAATACCATGTAAGACATTACATCATCTTTTACCTGCAGATCACTTAGGAACGTTGACGAAATAAGTTCCACCATATTGCGAAGTTATATTTCTTTTATTAACTGCCATAGCTTTAGCGGAGGCATGTTTTATGAGGCGTAAAATCTACGCTGCTTTTAATTTTATTGCTGCGTAGATTCGGTTTTTTCCTGCGAATTATTTTAGGCTTATTTCTTCGATTTCTTGTCTGTTGAGGATTTTGGTTTGGGTCCGGAACCTCTCAGGTTGGCTATTTTGTTGAGCATATCGAACCAGAAAGGAGCACCCATGAAAATAGCAAAAATGGTGATCAGCCATCCTGCTATTTTATTCAGTGCATTATCGGTACCAAAATGATCATTTTTCCATCCTAAGGGCAGTCCGTCAGCCAATTGGGCCTTTGCTGAGTTTATTGTCGCAACATCATTATTGATTTCAGATTTTATATCAGATAATGTTGCACTGTCTTTAGGGTTGCCTTTCTTCATACTATCTATTTTTGCTACAGTATGCTGATACCCTTCATTTGAAGAGGCGGCAAAAGCCAGATTGGCAAATTTGGCCTGGGCATCCTTATTTGAATACAGGTATCTGGAGATAGCAATAGTATCGGCGTTCATTAATAGGGTAATAAATATGCCTACGCAAAAGGTAATAGGCTGCATATATTTTTTCTTCAGAGCGCCTGTTATCCTGTCCATCGATGAATCGAACCAGGTTTCAACTTTTGCCCTGAACATCTCAAACTTACCCGTGGTTTTTTCAGACACCGATTCATAGGTGTCGTTTACTTCTACGGCATAGCCCAACAAAACTCTTTTTAGTTCATCATTGAGCAGTGGAGTAGCTTTGATCTGCTCCATGAGCGTTTTGAAATCGGTGGCCACGCTTTCGGGATCATCCGGGTTATAAGTGATTTTCTCCAAAAATGCGGACACAAAATTTTTGGCATCAATATAGGAATTGGACTGTCCTTTGGCCGATGAGGCAGTAATAGAACAATGATCCATAATTGACTGTCCCAGAGATATATTTGATCCGGGAAGTTTCTGATCGAAAATTGAGGTAAGCCATTCTTCCAGCACCTTTGACCGGGCCCGGGACAATGTCATGATAACTTCAACAACAGAACTGCTGATAACACTTAGCAGGAAGAAGATAAATATTATTCCTGCCACTAAATCGAGAATAGGAAAACCAGACATAAAGGTTTTTTTTAAAAATTATTAAAAATTTGTAGAATTACGAATACTGAAAATGAACCGCTATCAAAAATGCTATTTGGCCATAATTAAGAACCCGGCAACCTGGTTCGGCGAGGCTGCCAGAGTTGTGTTCTTAATAACAGATAATCAGCAGTTTGCAAAATGATAAAAATTTTCCATTCGCACGAATTGTTGCACCCTATGGGGTGCGTGCGGTGGTGGTTTGATGGTACTACAAACAT
The DNA here is from genome assembly GCA_903903635.1 of uncultured Bacteroidota bacterium. Classification (GTDB taxonomy): domain Bacteria; phylum Bacteroidota; class Bacteroidia; order Chitinophagales; family Chitinophagaceae; genus Nemorincola. The sequence goes on along the minus strand of CAIUZK010000188.1, from coordinate 44,941 downwards.
TTTACCCCACTGGGGTAATGACTGCATAATAGTAATCTCTTGTCTTTTTCAAAAAGCCTGGGCGCAGCAAATTGTTTACTCACCATGTCTTTCCATTTTGCTTTTTAACAAAAATGATGGCAGCAACAGAATTACAATTCCCAATTCCGGGATCGTAATTACAAGAGTATCTCCAACTGTTTTCTTAATTACCAGCTAAATAATTTACCGCCCTTATTAACTATTTTAATGCCGACAACTGTAAGATCAACATGGTAGTCGAGTTCTTTTGTGGCGAAGGCAGCGGTTAAGATAATATCGGCCTTGGCTATTCCGACATTTCCTCCCAGCGTAGCAACGGGATGTTCTTTGTTGATAACAGCATGCCCGATAGGAGTGCCATGCAGGGTGGCATCAACTGTAATCTCCGGCACTGAGATGTCAATGTTCCAGGTAATGCTTAGTGGGCCAAAGTTTACGGAACCTGAATGGTTGTTTACAAGTTTGGCAATGTCAGCTGGTGAAATCTGTATGGTTTGTTCGTTTGTGCTCATAACGTCTGATTAGGATGCCTCATTGTTTGAGTTTCAAGGCTATCTGGTGAAGAATATAACAACTTAAAATTAGTCATTTCTTCATTTTATTCAAATAAAGTTCATTTTATTTTTCCAGATGGCGGAATAGGGAGGCAACGATAAAATCGCCTAAAGGAGTATCAATGACAATCCATAATCGGCACAGAGAATAAGGATACAACTAACAATAACTGATGTTGTTGAAGCCCTGCCGATTTCCAAAGCGCCTCCTTCTACGTAATATCCGTAATAGGAGGGTATTATAGAAATAATAAGCGAAAAAGTAAATGATTTAATAATGGCAAAGAAGAGATTGTAAGGAACAAATCCAGTAGTAAGCCCAAGGAAAAATTGCTGTTTGGTAAGGATATGAGAAAAAAGCCCGGCAACATAACCTCCCCAAATACTTACAGCTATTGATACTATTATAAGACAGGGAATCATTATCATTGCCGCAACTATTTTGGGCATAATGAGATATGCCTTAGAGTTAACACCCATTATCTCCAGTGCATCAACCTGCTCTGATACACGCATGTTCCCAAGTTCTGAAGCGATCTTCGAACCGACAACACCTGCAAGTACTATGCACAGTACCGTGGGCGAAAATTCCAGTATGGTAGAATCGCGAACCAGCGAACCGATTACTGATTTGGGAATTAGCGGATTTACCATCTGGTATGCAAACTGTACGGTCATTACCATTCCCATAAAAATAGAAATGACCAGCACTATAGGTAATGACCGGATTCCGATATCAATACATTGCTCCATGAATTCAATCCAGTAAATCCTGAAATTCTCAGGCCTGGTAAAACCTCCCTTTACCATGAGGAGTATTTTGCCAATGTGTGTAAATACTGTTTTCATACCTTTTGCAAATGTATGCTATGCACAATAGAAATTCCAAATTCCTGTATCCAATGTTTGGTTAATTGATAATCAGGGAGTACCCTTAAACAACAATCCCGTTCAGATGGCTGAACGGGATTGTGAAAATCTGAAGTATTAATTATCGAAATCGGATTAGGCCAGTTTCTTCAGTTCCTCGATATGAGAATCACGGTCAACTTCCTGTTTCAGTGAGCCGGTCTTGTCGGTATCTACCAGTATAGGAGCAGCCAGGAAGATGGATGAGAAGGTACCTGTGATAACACCAATAAGCATTGCGAAGGCGAATCCGCGGGTAACCTCACCACCTACCACAAACAAAATAAGTACCACAATAAACACCGTAAGTGAAGTCATCACAGTACGTGGCAGGGTATCATTGATCGCGCGGTTGATAACGCTTGTTTTATCCTCATTTGGCGATTTGCGGAAGTACTCCCTTATACGGTCGAACACGATGATCGTATCGTTCATTGAGAATCCGATAACTGTAAGTACCGCAGCAATAAAGTGCTGGTTGATTTCCATTGCGAATGGCACAAAGCTACGCATGAAGGAGAATACAGCCAAGGTAGCACTCACGTTGAATAACAACGATACAAATGTACCCAGTGAATACTGCCATTTACGGAAACGGACAAGTATGTAGATAGAGATAGCTATGAGGGAGAATAAAGTAGCATATTCAGCTCCACGTATCAGGTCATCAGAAATGGTAGGCAGTACTGTCTGAGAACTCAGAATATACTTGCTCTCAAACTCCTGTAAAGACACTGTAGTTGGTATAAACCCTTCTTTGGTAAGACCTTCATACAATTTACCCTGAACCTGCTGCTCAATCTGCTGACCGGGCTGCTTGATGAGGTAAGATGTAGTGATGTTCACCTTGTTATCGGTACCAATTGTTTTTACAATCGGATACTCACCAAAATAAGTGTGCATCTTATCCCTGATAACTATTGTTTCAATTTTCTTATCAAATTTGATTGTATAGCTGCGTCCGCCCGAGAACTCAACTCCATAATCGAAACCATGAAACAAGGAACCAACGCCTCCCAATAATACCAGTACAAAAATGACATAGGCAATCTTACGGTTCTTCATGAAGTCGTAATGAGCTTTCTGGAATACTGCCTTGGATACCGGAGTGAAGTATTTGAAATGATGCTTGCCGCTGTTGGTATAAATCTCCTTAATGAGACGAGATACAAGGATACCACAAAACAGGGAAATTGTGATACTAAGCAACTGTGTAGTTGCAAAACCAAGTACAGGACCGAGACCAAATGAGAACAGGATAGCAGCAGTAATCAGCTGAGCGATGTGACCATCGAGTACAGGCGCGTTACTTCGTTTATAACCATCTATAATTGCCTGCTTATGGCTCTTGCCCAGTGCAAGCTCCTCCTTGATACGCTCAAAGATAAGTACGTGCGCATCTACCGCCATACCAATACCGAGTACCAGACCCGCTATACCAGGCAGCGTTAATGTTGCGTGCAATGCCGAGAGTACACCAAGTGTAAAAGTAAGGTTGAGGGTAAGTGAAATACAAGCAACCCATCCGCTGGTGCTGTAATATACCAGCATGAGGATGAAGATAGCCAGGAATGACAATGCAATCGCATTGAAACCGGCATGGATTGACTCGGCACCAAGGGTAGGACCTACTACCTGCTCCTGAACGATATGAGCCGGTGCAGGCAGTTTACCTGACTTCAGAATGTTGGCAAGGTCATTGGCATCTTCTGCAGTAAATGAACCGGAAATTTCAGTGCTTCCCGATGCGATCTCATTATCAACACGCGGGCAGGAATAAACACGGTCATCAAGTACTACTGCTACATAACCACCTACATTTTTGCCGGTCATATCCTTCCAGATACGTGCGCCTGAAATGTCCATTTCCATGTTCACATCTGGCTGGCCATTCATTGGACTGTAGTCGGCACGGGCAGAAGTGATATGATCTCCTTCTAGCCTTGCAACACCACCCGGAGGCATCTTCACAGCATATAAGGGAAGAATAGCTTTAGGATCTTTTCCTTTCTTATTATCATCAGCGCCAAAAACGAAATGCACGTTAGAAGGGAATTTGTTCCTGACTGCGTCCATAGCAAAATACTTATTGACCTTGGCAGTATCTTTCTTGAACACATAACCGATTACCGGGCCAGGCAGGAATGCATCCTGGTTCTGGTTAAGACTTGGCTGCAATACAGCGAACAATGGATTTTTCTTGATGGCTTCCTGCTCTTTCAGCTTGGTAGAGTCGGATGTTTTTGAACCACCTGCAGTAGTAGCTTCTGTTTTGGTTTTGTTGTCTGAAAGCAGATTGTTAAGACTGGCAGTATCCGATGCTTTTTTACCACCTGCTGTGTCGGCAGATGCTGTAGCATTTTTAGCTGAATCAGTATTAACGCTGTCAGTTGTTGTACCTGAAAGGTAGCCATACAATGCATCGTTAGCAGCCTTAAGAGAAGGGCCGATTTCAGTGTTGGTAAATGTTTCGAAGAACTGCAGTTTTGCTGTAGCCTGAAGGTATTTACGTACGCGGTCGGGGTTATGCACACCTGCCAGCTCCACTGTGATGATCCCTTTCTTTTCGTCCAGGTTCACGTTAGGGTTGGCAACACCGAACTTATCGATACGGGTAAGGAGTACATTATAAGTACGCTTAACAGCGTCCTTGGCTTCCGTATTCAATTTAGCAAGTACTTCGCCGTTCGAAGAGTTACGGGTAATGTCCTTTTCATTAGGCTTTGTAAACAGGTAAGCCATATTGATACCCGGATTTTCCTTCTGGTAAGTTTCACCGAAGAGAGCAATAAAATCGGCTTCGCTGTTGGCTCTGGCAATATTGGCATCAGCAATGGCTTTGTTTAAAGCCGCATCGCGCGGATTATTGGACATAGACCGAACGAGATCGTCGAGGCTCACCTCAAGTGTAACGTTCATACCGCCCTGCAGGTCAAGACCGAGACTTAGCTCTTCATTCTTGGCTGCCTGGTAGGTATACTTCTTCAGTACAGGAACACTGAAGATAACCTCGCTCTGCATACTGTCTGAAATAGACTGGTAATGAGCATCAATGAGCTTGATGCTGTCTAAGCCGGTAGCCGTTGGGTTTTCGGCTTTAGCCTCGCGCAAAGCCTGCGAGCGCATTTTTTTCTCCTCGTTACGGACAATTAATGTCAATGAAAGCTGGTACAGCGATATCAGAATCAGAGCAGCAGTAAAAAACTTGACCAAACCTTTTAAATGCATGGGTTGTCGTTAAAATGTATCTTTAAAAATAAGTTTATACACCCGTCCGGAAGTTATTTCCGGTACGGGAGGGGTGCAAAGATAGGATTTAATACAAAAAAATAAAGCATTGGGCAAATATTATATTATTTAGGGTAAAACGTGAGGTGTTTTTTGTTACAAATGTTCATTCCTGAAATTGGTTTGGTTGAATATTTATTGCACTTATTTTCAATATATATAGATGGGAAAAATTCAGGGAGATGTATTTTAGGTTCAGAAGAACGATATTTAGAGCAATACTTTATTTGAATCACATTTATAATTATTTCAAAAAAACGTGTTGATATTGAGAGTTGTATTTAAAAACTGCAATTTCTGACCGTCCTTTTAAACTTATGACTCAGAAAGCAGTCCATAATAAATATTCAAAGAGTACATTTAAAAATTTAAGTGTAAATTGTATTTCAAATTATAACGTCATGATTAAAACTGCACTTATTGCCCTGTTATCGCTTGCTTCCTTAAATGGATTTGCCCAATCGGCTACGGAAAAACAAGATGAAAAAATATACGATCATTATATAGGCGCGCAGGTTGGGCAACTCCTGATGCATCTGTTCAATTCAAATGCGAATTCCATTGGTACAGGTAATCCGTATCTGGTAACCTATAGCATGAACAGCCGTAAATCGGGTTGGGGAGTAAGGTTTGGCGCAGGATATAATACAACTTCCAATTCTACCGCACTGTCATCTTCTACCGCAACCACCGATAATAATGACATTCAGTTTCGTGCAGGAGTGGAGAAGACCTATGAACTTTCGGATAAGTGGACAGCCGGCACAGGTTTTGACCTGGTTATGAATAGTCAGAACGACCGTTCTGTAGCCAGTAACTACAATTACCAGTATGATACCATTACAACTACTACAAATTACAGGGTATTTACACTTGGCGGTGGTGTTTTCGGGAAGGTAAATTATCACCTTGGTAAAAAAGTACTCATAGGCACTGAGGCCAGTATGTATTATCTGGCAGGAACAAAGGAGCAGACTACAGATGTTGTGACGGCATATGTCAATAATCCTACTACAGCCACAGGAACGAAATCACGTCCGTCAATTCACCAGGGCAATTTCAATTTACCCATAGTCGTTTACCTGATCCTTAAGTTTTAGATGCTGCCATGCAGCATCTTTGGTGAGGATACCCTTTGGCAGTAGAATTCCCTCTTATTTGTATAAGATTAGCGCATAAAGTAAAAACAGACACTAAAAAATCCGTATCAACTCCTCAAGGTGCTTAACCTCATAGGTGGGTTTGCGCTCATGTGGCAACTGGTGAGGGTTGTAGTAAACTGTGTCCCAGCCTGCATTGATTGCGCCAAGTATATCTATATCAATGGCATCGCCTATCATTATGCTTTCGTCGGCGGTGGCATTGGTCATTTTGAGGGCATATTCAAAAATCTCGGGGTAGGGCTTCATACTGTTGCTGCGCTCAGAGGTAATGAGGTGGGTAAAGTAGCGGGCAATGCCCGAATATTGCAGCTTCAGCCGTTGTGTGGTCTCAAATCCATTGGTGACGAGGTGCATCTGGTAGCGGCCCTTGCAATGGTCCAGTATTTCTTTGGCATGGGGTACAAGAAGGGTCTGGGTGGGTAAAATCTCCAGATAGGCTGTGCTTAGTTCGTGTGCCAGGGCGGTATCAGCAACTTTAAAGTCGAGCAGCATGAGCCACATGCGTTTCCAGCGCAGTTCATCGCGCTTGATGAAACCTTTGCGGTAGCGCTCCCATAACTTATCGTTATGAACTATATATACTTTGAATAGTTCGTCGAAGTCGGTAATGCCCCTTTTATCCAGTTCATATTCATGATACAACGTTCTTAATGCGGCCTCCGAGTTTTTGTCGAAATCCCATAAAGTATGATCAAGGTCGAAGAAAAGGTGGGTGTAAGTCTTCATAAGCAGGCAATTGGAGCCATTAACAGTTTTGTGTTGCTTAGCTCTATAGTGAAGTGCAAATGTATGTCAAATCTGTTAACGTCACCTTTTGCGGCTAAAGAAGTCCCTGAGCTCGCGGCTCATCTGCTCACCCCGTTTCTTGAGGTCCTGAAGTTCATTTTCCACATTGCGGCTGATATCATGAAAGGTAGCAGCTCCGCCGTTGGTCATATTAAACAGCTCCTCGCGGCTGCGGGCAGCAGGTATTACTGCCCAGGCTATTACATAAGCGAGTAAGCCTATGCCGGCAGTAAGAAAGAGAACAACCATAACCAGACGCACAATAACCGGGTCGATATCGAAATAATGGGCAATTCCGCTGCACACACCACCAATCACTTTATCGAACGGATCGCGCAATAAACGCTCCCGCTGGCCTGTATATGGTCTGCCCTGGTAGCGGTTACTGCCAGAGTAGGTGTTGTACTGCCGGGAGTTATTGCTTGTACCGGCGGCATCGTGGAGGTCGCTGGCTGTACCCAGGGTGTCAATTACTTTCTGAACATCCTGGCGGTCGATAGCCGGTGAACCACCCTGTAGCCTTATGGTGAAGAGCTCGGCAATGCGGTTCTCAATGTCCTCAATTATTTCCCTTCCCTCCTCTCCTTTGAACTGGCGGTCGAGGGTGTTGATATATTCTTTAAGAATTGTGTAGGCGTCTTCTTCTATCGGCAGAATGCGGCCGGCGATGTTGATTTGAAGTATGCGTTGCATATAGTTTGTTTTTATAATGGAACTGTAAGGTCATTTACTGCTTTGCTGAGTTCGTCCCAGGTGGTGCGGAGCTGCTCGTAGAATTTTACGCCCTCCTGGGTGAGCGCAAAATACTTGCGTGGCGGTCCCGTAAGCGACTCTTCCCAACGGTAGCTGAGGAAGCCGGCGTTCTTGAGGCGGGTGAGCAGGGGATAGAGTGTACCTTCCAGCACCACCAGTTTGGCGGCCTTAAGCTGCTCCAGTATATCACTGGGATAAGCCTCCTTCTGACGCTGAATAATACCCAGTATACAAAGCTCCAGTAAGCCTTTGCGCATTTGTGATTCTGTATTATCTATAGCCATATTTCACGATTACGGTATAAAGGTAGGTAAAAAAAGGTATTATGCAATGCATAGTACCTTGTTAAAGAAAATAAAAATAATTTTATTGCATTTGAATAGCTGCAGGAGGGATCAAAATCTTAGTAGCAAGACTTATTTGTTATACATAAATGAAGAATGCCTGATTTATATTATTTACATGTGGTAATTCGTAACTTTGATATCTGTTATACAACCGTTTTGAGCAAATAGAAGCCCGAAATTTTTCAGGAATTAAAAAAAACAGGAAGCAATGGGACTCACATACACCACCGTTCAGATCAGTAATCCGAGGAAGCCGCTATTGGACCCTTTGACAGTTCGTTGCCTGGCAGATACCGGAGCCTTAATGATGAGTATTACCGAAACAATTGTGATTCAATTGGAGCTTGAGGAATTAGAAAAAAGATCTGTGATCCCGAACGCTTTCGGGACTGATGGCAGCATCAGGCAGGTTCCCTTTGTGGGGCCAATCCGAATTGATTTTGGTAACAGGTTTTGTTTTACCGGAGCCTTTGTATTGGGTAACGAACCACTTTTAGGTGCAGTCCCAATGGAAGAAATGGACCTTGTTGTTCAGCCCTCAAAGCAGCGGGTAATTCCCAATCCGGAACATCCTAATGTGCCGCAATACATTATGTATTAAATTGTATGGAAGCATAACAACAGTGGAGCATCAACAACATTTGAAAGTGAATAAATAAGCATTCACACAACCGAATTGAAACGAACAATATCTGTAAAAGTTATGAACAAGATAATCTGCTGTTTGGGCATTGCATGTTTACTTATGGGTAGCGTATCTGCAAGTGCACAGAAAAAAATGTGCCCTGATCCGCATGGGCCGGGACAGGATATTTATAAGCATTATAAGGGTACACTCGGAGGGAAGGCGGTATCACTTGACCTGCGGTATGGCTATTGCGGTGGGTCTAACTATGGTGGAAGTACCTATTATTATGATGATAATGAGCGCACTACATTATTTTACATTTATGAGCCTAAAAGTTATGAGCATGGAGTTACCCTTACAGCAGGAGAACAACAGGAACAGACTAATATATGGGAAGACTATAAGGATCAGATGGAACCGGTTATGCCCACGTGGGAATTCAAAATCCTTGGCAATAAACTAATAGGTAAATGGCAAAGTGATGATAAAAAAATAAATTCCGATATTGAACTTGATGAAGATTACAGCAGGTCGGTGCCAATGGACATCCGGTTCATTAAGGATTCTACTTCCGGCGCATCCTTTGTGGGAGTAAAACCGGCAGCTACCGTTAGTAAAAAAAATGCTGACTTTATAGAAGGCGAACAATTGAAATTTGTGAGCTCCAGTGATGAAACCATAAAGACATGGCCTGACTATCTAAGGTATTATGCTAAGAATAATTCAGGCATGTTTTATTTTATGCCTGTGTATAATGACAATGGCTTTCTGGTACTGGAGAAGAATCTGAGGATAAAAAAATTGGAGAAAAATTATTACCTGAATCTTGATGTAAACAACAGGAAACAGGTAACACTGAATGACATAGTAATCAGCGACCGGAAAAAGTTATCAGCCATGCTGGAAACGGCGGTAAGAAAAAAATACAACCTGGAGGCTGGTAAAAAACTGAGCACATGGTTTATAAACGATCAGATGCCTGTTACCGATAACATTATGATAGGGCATAAGGGCATTGTATTTTGCTACAATCCGGGAGTGATATACAACGTAAACCATGACAAGGATGAAAACAATGTGATCAGAGTATTTCTGTCTTATGGGCAACTCAGCAAAATCATGAAGCCGGATTTCAGGAGAAGGATAGGGATGAAATAATTGGCTGGATATGAATTGCAGGATCAGGTAGTTTCATTCAATAATGATCATTATCTGAAATAAAAAAAGGGCAAGCTTTGGCTTACCCTTTTAAGTATATCTGTTGAATGCCTTATGCGGCTTCAGTATCTTTTGGTTTCTTCATAATCGCATATACTTCTACTGCAAAGCCCAGCAGCACCACTATTGGCGCCAGGGTAATGCGGCGGAAACTATAGATCTCGGCATAATTAAATTCGTGTGGGTTGGCACTTTTGCCGCCCGACATCAGCATAAAGCCGATGAATATCAGGGCTATGCCACCAATCATCCATATATAGTTTTCTTTGTCGAATAACAAAGTGAATTCTTTTTTAGTCTGAGGCGTTCTGGAAGGCCCCTTTTGTGCAGTTGCTGCAGGACGAGAAGCAGTAGCTGCCGGTTGCTGTGGTTTTACTTCTGTTGACATGGGTACAATATTAGTGATTTTTTTTAAAACAGTAACTGCCGCAGCCGGATTTGAAGTTAAATAAGGTTAAATACAGATAATAAAAATGAATATGGAGCGGGTGATTGTGAGCAATTAAAGTCATTCCATTATAATCAATACAAATCATCGACATGCATCTTGAGGTATTTTACTACCGAACGATGTGTGCTGATCATGGAAATGATAATACCCAGCACAATCATACTGAATATTAAGACGGTAAGCAGCACGGGGTCGTTGAGCAAGCTGAGGACGGGTAACTGAGCAGTGGCAAATGACATGACTATCCATAAACCGATGGCTGCAACTACACCGCTGATCAACCCGTTGATAAATGCCCTGGTATCGAATGGCCGGGTAATGAACGAACGGGTGGCACCCACCATCTGCATGGTCTTGATCAGGAAGCGGTTACTGAACATAGCAAGGCGCACAGTATTATCTATCAGGAAGATAACCACGATGAGCAACAATACCGATATACTGCCTAGTATGATGCCGATCTTACGCAGGTTGCTGTTCATGTGGTCCACCACTACATTGGGCCAGGTAACATCGCGTACCACATTGCTTTGCATAATGAAGTACTTGATTTTCTCAAGGCTGTCTTTGTTTACATACTCTTCATTCAGCTTGAGTGCAATGGAGGTAAACAGGGGATTGTAGCCCAGGAATTCGACCATGTTTTCGCCTTCCACTTCGTTTTCCATCTGTATGGCTTCCTCCTTCGAAATGATCTTGGATTTACGCACAAAGGGCTGATGATCAAGAATGGACTGCATCTTCTTCACATTTTCGTCGGCTATATTATCATGGAAGTCAACATTAATTTCCAGGTCTTCTTTAAAGGCCCGTGACAGCGCCCTGCCATTAATAAGCAGCCAGCCAAGTACACCCAGAAGGAATAATACCAGCGCCACGCCCATAATAGCGTTGAAATATGTAGGTTTGGATTTCTTACCGATCGACATTAAGTGTATTGCTATTTTTTTGCCTGTTCAAAAATATAAAAAACATTGGCAATTAACGATTTTAAAATCGTGATGCTTCATATTTTTAACAAAGCATCCTTTTATTGTGCATATTTCAGTTTCCTGATGGTGCGGATGATGGTGATAACTAATTTGCCGGATGCTATCCTCCGGGGCCTCGTCGTGAAAATCAATGGTTATTTCCATATCTTCCTTAAATGCCCTGAATAATTGCCTTGCCTCAAATACTCCCCGGCAAATGACAGCAAGCAGGCATAGCACAATAAATGAGCGGAAGTAAACGCCTGCCCAATTCTTTTTCCCGGTAATAGGCGCTGCCCTCATTTCAAACAGATAAAAAACTAAACTGCTAAAGTGAAAAAAGCTGAACAAGGACTAACCTGTTCAGCTATAAATCATTTGTATATCGTTGGATATTATTTCTTTTTTGCTCCGCCTTTTTTCTTTTCAGGTACAGGCACAAAGTCGGTATAGGCCATTGTGGTATCAGATGCCGGTGGATTCATTGAAATATTCAATGGAGAGAGGCCTGTTTTAATAACCACACCGGTAACCGTAAGCGCTTTAGCTTCGGGGTACACAACCTTTACATTGTACTTGCCCGGCTTTACCGCATTGGTTTCGTAATGGCCGGTAGCATCGGTATACCCGGAAGCTATAATACTTGAGTCTGCTCCGTAGATAAAAGCCTGAACAGCATCCTGGGGATGTTTTTTGGCATCAAGAATATAACCGGCTACACCAGGTCCGCTCTTTTTTGCAATTCCCTTGCGGATGCCTTTTTGGGGCGCAGCAGCGGTGGTAACCGCGGGTTTTGCAGCAGCAGGTTTTTGATCTGCGGGTTTTGGCGCTGCAGCAGGCTTGGCAGGTGTATTATTCTTCTGAGGCGCAGCATTGTTTTGCGCATAAATATTGCCAGCAGCAAAAAGGCATAAGGCAAATGCAATAACTTTTTTCATATTCCGGATTGTGTTTTTAACGTTTAAATGTAAGCAATATTCTAAAATTTTTATAAAAATGGGGATTTTGGTATTGTTACAAAGTATCTGCTGATGAATTTAAGTAGAAAAAAAGTGAAATGAAAGAATGAATGATAAAGAACAAGGGGCTGCGATTGCAGCCTTTATTATTTGGCATATAATTTGTAGGTTAATAAGAAATATGCCGACATGAAAAATATAACTTTAACTTTAGTGTCTATTTTAATTCTTATATCAAATACGAGCGCTCAAAAACTCAGAACCCACAAACCTCCAAATGGATTTAAAATAGCAGGAGTATCTGCCTGTATCGTAGGCTCGGGAGCCACTCTTGTGGGATTATTTCTATATGGAGTTGAGGGAGACACTGGAGGCAGGGGCACCCCTACTAACACCCCTGCTCCACAAAATAATGATGGATTAATTGTAGCTGGAGTGGGTGGTGGATTAATTGTAGGAGGTGTTGTTCTAATTGTTGTCGGAGTTTCGCACAATAAAAAAAGCAAAATCAGTATAACAATGCCTAAGAAAAATGAAATAGGGCTCGCCTATAATTTCTAATCTATAACCTTCCATTGACATTCAAACTGAGACACTACCGGATTTTGATTACGATTACAAAGTATCTGCTGATGAAAGAGCAGCTGAAAACAAGCGAATAGTAAGAATGAACAGGAAGTTATAACAGGCTGTGATTGCAGCCTTTTTCAGTACCTTTACTTTCCTAAAATACAAAGCATGACTTATCGTAGAATGATTTATTGTACAATCTCTATTGTGTTGTCGCTTTGTGCGCTTACCGTATTCTCGCGCTATGCCGAGAAAGACTATAAAATGCTTGCTTTATTGGCTATACCCTTAATCGTCAAATTGAATATTTACATGTTCACACCAAAGAAAGTAAATGCCATCTAATAATATTACGAACATTCAGACTCATATACCATACAACTTTCACAATCAACCCTCCTGCTGCAACGCCCATTCCTCCTCCTTTTTTACAAACTTCACTTTTTGCACAGTTACTCCTTCCTTGAAGCAATGCGGGTTCCAGGCTTTAAAGAAAGCACTGTGGATGATCTTTTCTTTATACGCTACATAACAAACAAGCTCCCCGTTCTCGTTTACGGGCTCAGCAATTGAAATAATTTCAGTGGGCACTGAACCTACATTGAAATGGAGTTCGTTATGTTCTTCTTTAATCAGGTAGGATAATCCTTTTTTAAGTACCTTAATCTCCAGCATGCCCTTGCCAGTTTTGATCAGATCTATAAAACCAGATTTCTTCAGTGCATTTATATTTTCCGGCAAATTGTAGTTAGGTATAAATTTTTTCAGAAAAAAGCTGGCGTAAAGCTGCTGGCTGGTAAACAAATCAATTTGCTTTTTTGCATTTTCTTTCGTGAGCGGCCCCTTTGCAAAAGAACAATTAAACAAGGCAACGGCCAGAAAAGACAGGATTGATAATTTTGCTTTCATTTTTTATATTTATATCTAAGTTAATAAGAAAACAAAAAGGGAATTTTCATTTCAGGAAATATTAACATAAAGCGTGTGAGTTATGCTGAATTTCATTCAGAATAGCCTGATTGCAGGGGAATAAAAGCTTTCAATCCGGCTGCAAAAAAATGTGCGATTTTAGCACAATCAGGCAATCAACTTTTAATTAACCTTAATTGGCTTACTTTTCTGCCTGCAACTATTTACTTTTGGCAGTAATAGCAAAACATTGATTCATTGGCCTCATTAAAAAAACTGGCAGGACAAACGGTTTGGTACGGCGTAAGCAATATAGCGGCCCGGCTGCTCACTTACTTGCTGACGCCCTATTTTACCTATATGCTTACAGGCTACAACGGCCAGGTTGTATATGGTAAGTACAGGTATATTTACGCACTTTTCCCGATACTGAATGTATTGTACACCTATGGCATGGAAACGGCTTTCTTCCGTTTTAGTTCTACCGAGGATAAGAAAAAGTTATACAATACCCAGGTTACCGCAATATTGGTGAGCACATGTATTTTTAGCCTGTTGCTCTGGCTTTTCCGCGCTCCGCTGGCAATATTTGCCGAGATAGAAGATCATGTGGAATATGTGGGTTGGTGTGCAATAATTATAGGTCTTGATGCCTTATCTGCTTTACCCTATGCACGGCTCCGCAAGGAAAACCGGCCAAGAAAATATGCCCTTACAAAAGTGGCCGGCATTATTGTATTTGTAGTTTCCATTGTTTTCCTGTTCAGTTTTGGCGGCAAAGTTGCAGACAGTAATCCCAATGGATTTTTTGCGCTCTGGTACCGCAATAATACCGGTGTAGGTTTTATTCTTTTCGCTAATATCCTCCAGGCGATAGTTACCCTGATGCTGTTGTTTGTAGAACTGAAAGATTTCCGGCCTGCTTTTGATGTGGTGATTTTTAAAAAAGTATTCCGTTACGGCTATCCTATCCTTATAGCTGGTTTTGCGGGGGTTATCAATGATTCGCTCAACCGGGTAATGTTTAAGAATTTAAATCCGGCTTCAGGTAAAGAATCATTGCGCCAGTTAGGCTTTTATAGCGCTGCCTTAAGCATTGCTGTGCTTATCAACCTGGTGATCCAGGCGTTCAGAATGGCGGCCGAGCCCTTCTTTTTTTCTATTTCAGCAGAGAAGGATGCAAGGCATACATACGCCCGTGTAATGAAGTGGTTTATCATTCTGCTTGCTATAATGTTTCTGAATGTAATGCTCTACCTGGATATCTGGAAACACTTCATAGGCAAAGAATACCAGCAGGCTATAGGTATAGTACCGGTATTGCTGCTGTCTTATATTTTCTTGGGTGTTTATTACAATCTCACCGTATGGTACAAACTGATTGACAAAACACATTTCGGTACTTACATCATGGTTATAGGAGCGCTGGTAACTATTATTTTCAACTGGTTCCTGATTCCGGTATTGGGCTACTATGCCTGTGCATGGGGCACTTTGCTTTGTTATGCAGTTATGATGTTTCTATCCTATTACTGGGGCCAGAAGCATTACCCTATTCCCTATGATCTTCCCCGTATCGCAAAATATATCGGGTTAATGCTGCTCTTATATTCTGTCAACGACAGGTTCTGCCATTTTGTATCCGGCTTTATGATACACATTCTGTCTGGCACTATTCTGTTTGCTGTATTCCTGTACTATATATACCTGACAGAAAAAGACGAGCTTAAAGGATTCCCTTTAATTGGTAAATACATCAGGTAATGTTTCCCCAAAAAAATCCGGATGAGTTTATTCAGCCTTCTTCCCCACCACATACAAATTCACAATCATCGACAGGAGCAGGAACATAGCGACTAATTGATGCAGTTCTGCAAATGTTTCAAAAGTGCCGAATTTGCCGGGTACAATAAAGTGTGCTGTAAGTAGTATGGTAATGCCTAATACTACCTGTAAAACAATAAATGAAATGGGCCACCATTTGGTTTTGCTCAAAATACTTACCGCATTTTTGCCGGCGCTTCTGCCTGCCCTAATGAACCAGCCTATGAGCAAAATGAGCAGTAAATAGGCTAGTCCGCGGTGCATAAAATGCACATTGATCTTGTCATTGAAAAAGCTATTAGCCATCAATCCGTCCGGTATCCACTGGTCATTTATTTTTGGCCAGGTAGGTGCGCTCAGTGCGGCTTTCAGTCCGGCCATGAATGCACCATAGGTAAGCTGCAGAAACACCACCATCACAATAATAAACGAAGAATAAAAAAGTCGGTTATCACTTATTCTTTGCTCTTCGGGTATAAGCAATTTAAGTGCAAACCAAAGTGTATAGCAGGCAAGTATCATGGCAGAAATAAAGTGCATTGCCAGCTTAATGTGATCAACATATAGGTGTGTATCATTAAGGCCGCTCTTCACCATTATCCAGCCAATAGAACCCTGAACGCCGCCTAGCAGGAACAGGATAATAAAAGGCTTTATCATCTTTTTGTCGAAATAATTTTTCAGTAAGAAAAACGCAAAGCCAATTGCAAAAACCACACCCAGAAGAATACCCCATAAGCGGTGCAGCCACTCCCAGAAAAAAATTGATTTGAAATCGCTTAATTGGAAATTGTTGTTGAGTACTTTAAACTGACCTATTTGTTTGTAGCCGTCAAATGCCTTGTTCCACTGTTCTTCATTCAGCGGAGGAATAACACCCAGTAATGGACGCCATTGTGTAATGGATAATCCGGAATCAGTTAACCTGGTTATACCACCCAGCAATACCTGGATGATAATCATGACCACACCTGCAATCAGCCACCATGCAACGGCTTTCTGTTTTTTCTGTTCCAAGGCCTCTTTTTTTGCAAAAGTAAATGATGTTGTTTGAACCAGAGATTAAACTCATCACATAAAGGAATAAATAAATGACTAGGATTTGCGGGTAAAATAATTAATGTATAAAAGCAATTATGAAAATATCTTAATTTTGTCTTTAAGTCATTGATTATTATAGTTTACAAATGAAATATTCAATGCGTATGGTCACAAAAAAAAATATTTATGCATAAATTTGTTTGTAATTTATTTTGATATGTCAATAAAATGTAGTGCGAAATGCATAATTTTACAAATAAATTACAAGATTAACAAAATAAGGCAATACATTTGTTAAAAGTCTTAAAATAGGCTTTGGTAGTGATTTATAGAACTATCTTAGCCATATATTTGCAATTGCCATTTTTTTATTATTAAACTAACTTAAAGAATTTATGAGAAAAGCAGATGTTGTAGGCAGCATTGCCGAAAAAACAGGCATTCCGAAAGTGGATATACTTGTTGCCCTTGAAACTTTCTTCAAAGAGGTGAAGACCTCCTTAATAGAAGGTGAGCCAGTATATGTGCGTGGTTTCGGGAGTTTTATACTCAAAAAACGCGCGGCTAAAATTGGCAGAAACATTAAGAAAAATGTTGCGGTAGAAATACCGGAACACTTTATCCCGGCCTTCAAACCTGCCAAGGAATTTGTTCAGGCTGTGAAAGAATCCAAGCATGATCTGAAAGAACATGCTGATTCTGATTTGTCTGAAAAAGATTAACATAATTTGCAAGCGTGATTCAGGAATGATGGCAATAACTTCGCCTAAGGAGTTTGTTTTGCCATCATTCCTTAGTTTACTTTTGCATCGAAAAACAAAATTCCTTGCGGCTATCACATTATATTACACTTGCAGTTGCAGCATCGCTTGTAGCTATTTTATATTGGGGAGCCAATACCATACCTCCGCCCAAAAAGCCGGTTACTGAAATGCAACGGCCAAATTCGGGCGGAATGGTAGCTCAGAGTCCCGGAGCCGCCACGGCCATATCCTTCGACTCAATTCTTAATGCCTCAAGGCGGATGTTATCTGCCGGGGCATCCGACAGCGTGCTTAAGTTAGAAAAAGAACTTACGTCCGTTCACGATTCCACAAAAATGATACCACTGTTTGTATCCCTTTCCAAAGTTTGGGAGCATAGTAAGCAATTGCCGCTGGCAGCTTATTATGGGGCAAAAGTTGCTAAATTGGAAAATTCGGAAAAAAAGCTCACCTTTGCAGGCCAATTCTATTTGCAGTTGATGGAAAACGAAAGTTCAGCATCATTGCAGGCTTGGGAAGCAGGAGAGGCAGTGCGTTGCCTGGAGCAGTCTTTAAAGATAAATCCGGACAACGAAGAAACAAAGCTGGCGCTGGCTACAGGATATATTGAAGGCACCGGGGAACCGATGCGGGGTGTGCAGATTCTATTAGCGATTACACGTGAAAAGCCTGATGACATACCCGCTAACATGCTGTTAGGCAGAATGGCGATTCAATCGGGGCAGTTTGATAAAGCGATCACCAGGTTTGAGGTGGTACTGAAACTGGAGCCGCAAAATAAGGAAGCCTTGTTTTTTCTGGCGCAGGCCTGGGAAGGAAAGGGCGATAAGAACAAAGCAATTGAGTTGCTGGAAAAATGTAAGAAAATAGTTAATGACCCGGCTTTCAGCGGGGAAATTGATCAGAAGATAAATTCATTAAGATAACTAAATAAAACGAACAGGTATGCCTTGTGGTAAAAAGAGGAAACGTCATAAAATAGCTACACACAAACGTAAAAAACGTTTAAGAAAGAACCGTCATAAGAAGAATAAGTAGGCTATAACCACTGCTTCCATTCAAATGTTGCTTTATCCGGCAAATCATCATCCTGCCCAAGGGGATAGGATCGATGATTTGCGGATTTATTATTACAGCCTTTAGGCCTTGCTGGTACTATATTTAGCATTTGCTACCGGAGCGGAATCGGTACTCGGGAATGAACAAAGAACTTATTATTGATGCGTCTGGTGAAGGGGTAGAAATCGCCTTATTGGAAGATAAGAAGCTGGTTGAACTTCATTATGAGCGTGGACAGGGTCAGTTTGCTGTGGGTGATTTATACCTCGGCAGGATCAAGAAACTGATGCCCGGACTTAATGCTGTTTTTGTGGATGTGGGATATGAGAAGGATGCGTTTCTGCATTACACAGATCTCAGTCCGTATCTGCGTTCTCTGATCAAATTCAGCAAGCAAAGTGTAGAGGGTAATACTTCCTGGGGTGAGGATTTTGGTAAATTTAAAAATGAACCGGAGATTCTTAAATCAGGAAAGATAACTGAAGTATTTACAGGTAAGCCAGAAATAATAGTACAGGTTTTAAAAGAACCCATCTCATCCAAAGGTCCACGCCTTAGTTGCGAAATTTCTTTACCGGGCCGCTTTGTTGTTGTTACTCCATTCAATGATGTAGTTGCCATATCGCGCAAGATACACTCGGCTGAAGAGCGTAAGCGCCTGCAGCGGATTGTTGAAAGCATTAAGCCGAAGAATTTTGGTGTAATAGTGCGCACAGCCGCTGAAGGAAAAACTACCGCCGAGCTGCATGCCGATATACTGGAACTGGAGAAAACTTGGAAAACACTGCAACATAATCTGAAAGGAGCCAAGGCCCCGCAGATGGTGCTTAGTGAACAGGACAAGACCACTTCCATATTACGCGACCTGCTCAGCGACAAGTTTCAGAAGGTTGTAGTGAATGATAAAAATCTTCTGGCTGTAGCCAAAGAATATATCTCGCGCATCTCTCCCGATCAGGAAGATATAGTAACACTGCACAGCAACAGTCAGGCCATATTTGATACCTATGGTGTTTCGAAACAGGTGAAAGCCTCTTTTGGAAAAACCGTTAATCTCAATAGTGGCGCCTATCTCATTATAGAGCATACTGAAGCGCTGCATGTAATAGATGTAAACAGCGGAACCCGTGCACCGGAGGCCGGCCAGGAAGCCAACGCACTGGCTACCAACCTTGAGGCTGCACAGGAAATAGTTCGCCAGATGCGGCTTCGCGATCTGGGTGGTATTATCATCGTCGACTTCATTGATATGAAGATGCCCGAAAACCGGAAGCAGCTTTATGAAGCCATGGAAGATATGATGACCACCGACCGTGCGCGTCATACTGTGTTGCCGCTTTCTAAATTTGGATTGATGCAGGTTACCCGCCAGCGTCTGCGCCCTGAAATCAACATCAGCACAGCAGAAGTTTGCCCAACCTGCAAAGGAACCGGAACCATTGGCCCATCTATATTACTGGGCGATGATATTGAAAAGGATCTTAAGTACATTGTAACCCAGGGACACCGCAATCTCGCACTGCATGTAAACCCGATTCTTGCTGCTTACCTTACCAAGGGCAATATCTTCAAGCCATCCATTGTTAAGAAATGGGACAGGCAGCACAAAGTAAAAGTGACTGTAGTAGCCGATAATAATTCACCGCTTACAGAGTATAATTTCTACGATAAGGCTACAGATGATCTGATCAAGTTGTAAACAACCAGATTCATGAGCTAAAAGATATTTGCCGGACCGGTTGGTCCGGCTTTTTTATTGGAGTGATTTATAAAGGCATTTGGTCCCCAATATTATCGCTCATAAATCATATTCCCCCTCTCCTCAATCTCCTTTTTTAGTGTAGCATTTTTCAAAGTATCATAATGCACCACATCAAAGCCAAGGAGGGTAGGGCTTTCCTCTTCGAGCATAAAATGAATTCTGGAAATCTCATCTGCGGTAACTGAAGGCCCTATTATTGCCATGTCAATATCAGATCCTCTTTCAAAACTACCGGTTGCCCTGCTGCCAAACAGGATAACTTTTTCCACCGAAGGGGTACTTTCAAAAAGCCGGATCATATAATCCATGTCTTTTTGCCTCAGGCCATATTCGTTTAACGCATATGGGATCATAATAACTGTTCCATTTTCTTCCGGAAGTCCATAAAAACATGTACCTATGTTTCCGCCACATGATCTAAATAATTACGGCTTGCAGTCTCATCATAGATATGGCTCAGCTCATTGCGGGCGGTGAGCATTTCCTCCCATCTGAAACCGTCTAGGAGATTGTTTTGCGCCATTTGTTTAATGCAGGACCGTGGTCCTTTTATGTCTGCATATCCGGCAGATTTAAGATAATCCTGCATTACTTTCCAGGCAAGATCAAAAGTGAATTCGAATCTAAGTATTAGGCCGTCTTGTTCCAAATCCGACAATTGATAATATCGGGGAACAACTTCCTCAATAGTCAACAATGCATTTTTAAAATTACCAAAACGCTGTTTACAGCGCAAAAGATCGGACATAATAAATAATATTCAATTGAATTTTCTAATCCTAAAGATAAGGAGATTCTCATTTAGTAAAAAGGTAAAATAATGCCGGGTTAAGGCTGATTGAGCTTCCCACCCAGATGCATGGAGCAAAACCATCCAAATTTAACAATACCACAGGAGTAAAACCCGTTTTTTTCCATATATTTGCCTCCCTTTATGAAATTACGGTCTGATAATTTATTATATTTATTTGTTTGTGTTGTCCTGCTTAGCTCCTGCCATGGTTTTGAAAAAATCAGGAAAAGCAGTGATGTAAACTATAAGCTCACCAAGGCAAATGAATATTTTGATAAAAAGGATTATACCCATGCAAATGAGCTTTATAAGGAATTGATGCCCATAATGAAGAGTACCCGCAATTATGAAACTCTTTTTTACAGGTACGCATTCACTTTCTACTATCTTAAAGATTACGTTGAGTCTTCTTATTACTTCAAGAATTTCACTGAATATTTTCCTGCAAGCAAAGATGCAGAAGAGTGTGAGTATATGAGTGCATTAAGCTTGTATAAGTATGCCCCAAAAAACTCTTTGGATCAGACCAATACGGTTAAGTCGCTGGAGGCTATGCAATCGTATGCCAACAAATACCCTAATTCAAAACGTTTTGCAGAAGCCAGTTCCTATATTGAAAAGTCCCGCCTGAAACTGGAACTCAAACAAGCTGATGCAGCCAATCTTTATTACAACATTTATCAGTATAAAGCAGCAACAGTAGCCTATAAAAGTGTGATGCATAACTATCCGGATTCGCCCAACAGCGACCTTTACCAGTTTATGATCATGAAGGCCATGTTGAAGTATGCCAATGTAAGCGTACCTGAAAAACAGGAAGAGCGTTACGCTACTGCTATTAGTGCATATAAAGAATTAGTAGAGAATTACCCGAAATCTAAGTATCTTGCAGACGCTGAGAAACTGTATACAGAAGCAGACAATAATGTTAAAAAAATAAGAAATGAGCACAAATAGAAGATCACTTACCTCCGTTAATCCGCTTGTGGAAACACGCGATGTAATTGCACTGAAAGAGAAAACCGGCAACCTGTACGAATCTATTACTGTAGTTTCGCGCCGTGCCAACCAGATCTCTGTAAATATGAAGGAAGAACTGCACCGCAAACTCGATGAGTTTACCGTGCATGGTGATAACCTGGAAGAAGTGCATGAGAACAAGGAGCAGATTGAAATATCGCGCATTTATGAGCGTATGGCTAACCCTGCACTTCAGGCGCTTACTGAATTTAACGACGACGCCATTTACTATCGTAAGAAATAAGTAACATTTTATATCAGATTGCAGAAGCTGCCTTTATGAGGTGGCTTTTTGTATGTTATACCTTTGGGTTTATAAAACAAAATAAAAGCAATGGTGTGATGGTCGTTATAGGATTAAATGATAAATGCCACACTTCCCGGTGTGGCATTTATCATTTTCAAAGGCACATTGGTTAGCGGTTCAAAGTAAACCGGACTACCTTCTTTGCATCTTTGGTTATGAGTTGCAGGAAATAGACACCATTCCCTATTTCAGTATTGAGTGAAATCCGTTTTCGTATCTGGCCATTATTTACAGTTGCCACATCATTATAAATCAATCTGCCGGTGGCATCCGAAATCTCTATATCCGCAGTGTTGCCTTCTGTGGGCATAAAACCATCCAGGGTAAAATCGCCATGGCTGGGGTTGGGGGCCAGCCTCAGACTGATCTCGCTTCCCGGTATATTGACACCGTCGTTATGGTAGGTAATATAGATCCAGGAAAAAGTGGAAAAATTGCAGGGACCGTTGGTAATAAAGCAGGTAACCGAATCATTGTTGAGCAAGGAATCACTGATATACACACTATCGGAAACGCCAGATATTATATGGCTGTTTACCTGCCACTGATAACCATAACTGATGCCGCCCCCGCCTAATATATGCGCGGTTAGTGTATCAAAATCGCCATGCGCAATAGTTACCGGTGTAGCAGTAATAACCAGCGAGGGTATGGTAAAGCCAATAATAGTAACAGGGTACATGGTAGAAAAAATACCGCATACATTGGCAATGGTATAAATCACAGTGTCCACACCGGCAGTATCACCAAATACGGTTCCGCCACTTACTGTGCCAAGTGTATTGGTCATATTCCACGCACCTCCCGAAGGGCTGCCGTGAAGGTTTATTGACATCCCTGTACAAACAGCAACAGGCCCGGTAATGGTATCGGCTACCGGATAAACAGTAATTACGGTTGATGTACTTGATGCACAACCCTCCTGTAAAAACGAAATGATTATCGTATCCATTCCGGGTCTGTTTCCGGTTACGATGCCGGTAGAAGAAATGGAGGCAATAGTATTTGTGGCGCTCCATACGCCACCGGGAGCCGCATCTGCAAGCGGGGTTGGTGTACCCATGCACACATCCGTGCTGCCGGTTATGAGGCCGGTATCCGGAAGTGGTTTCACACGGATATAAATGGTCAGCGTGTCCAGCGAATGGCCATCGTCAACACGCACTTTAAAAGTATCGTAACCGGTATACCATGCAGCAGGTGTATAGGTAAGGCCGGATGGCGTGATGGTATCGGCAGCAGAGATAGCCGAATGCGAGATAGAGGCAGTGCCATGCAGCGCAGGCGCTATCAAGGTCCAGGTTATATTTTGTCCGCTGTCGGCATCAAAAATTTTCAGAAGGTCGTTGATGGAATCGGCTGAAGAATTTTCGCAAACAGCCATACTGTCTGACGGCCAGTTTATAAAGGCGGGGATATGATTGTTGTAATTAATTTTCCTTATCCGGTGGTTGGCATAATCGCTGAAATAGATATTGGCCGCAGGGTCCAGGCATAGTCCGAGTGGCTGGTTCATTTCGGCTGCGGCAGCAGGGCCGCCATCGCCTGCAAAACCTGCGGTTCCGTTGCCGGCAATAGTAGTAATAATACCCGATGTGGTTACTTTGCGAATGCGATAATTATACTGATCGGAGATATATAGATTACCCAAACCATCTGATGCTATTCCAACCGGCTGGTTAAGCTTTGCAGCGGTAGCGCTGCCGCCGTCGCCGCTATACCCGGCAATACCGGTGCCCGCAACTGTTGAAATGATTCCGGCGCTGTTTATTTTACGAACGCGATTGTTGGTAGCTACAAATACATTTCCCGAATGGTCCACCGCGATGCCTGTAGGGGTAATCTGTGCAGCAGTAGCATTACCACCATCTCCCGAATATCCTCCTGTGCCATTGCCTGCTATAGTAGTTATAATTCCGGCAGGGGTTATTTTCCTGATACGGTAGTTCAATTCATCAGATACAAAGATATTACCGCTGTCGTCCATGGCGAGGCCATAAGGCGAATTAAGTAGTGCTGCAGATGCCGGACCTCCATCGCCGGTAAACCCGGGAGAGCCATTGCCTATAAGGGTAGAGATAAACCCGGCAGTATTTACCCTACGGATCTTCGAGTTGTTGATATCGCCTATAAATACATTGCCGGTACGGTCCACACAGGTTCCGGATACGCCAATAAATTCAGCCGCCACAGCCAGGCCGCCATCTCCTGTGCTGCCTGTCAATCCATTGCCTGCAAATGTAGAGATAGTACCTGTCGAGCTTACTTTACGCACACGGTGATCAAAATAATCGGTAAAATAAATATTACCCGTAGAGTCGATTGAAATGAACCATACATACCTCATCTGTGCTGCCACAGCAGGTCCGCCATCACCCGAAAAGCCGTATGATCCGGTGCCCGCATAGGTAGTAATTGTCTGCCCTTTGGAGCTGGACGCAGCTAATAAAACAAAAATGGCACAAAAGACCGGTAACAGGTATTTTCTCATAAAATTATTAATAAGGGTAAGCCAGTTGGCTTTCGATGTGCAAAATTACGATAGTTATCGGATATAAAACAATAAAGTCTTATTTAATACCCCATACTTCAAGTATCTGTTCAGTGTGGGTTTTGCTCTCCACTTTTTCTATGATGTGGTCTATGTTTCCTTTTTCGTTTATAAGAAAGGTGGTTCGCACAATGCCCATGTAGGTTCTGCCCATCATTTTCTTCTGCGCCCACACGCCATAATCAGTAACAATTTTCTGTTCTTCATCGGCCAGTAAAGTAAATGGCAGATTGTACTTTGTTTCAAACTTTTTATGACTGTTTACGCTATCGGCGCTTACCCCCAGAACAATAATGTCTTTTGCTGTTAACCGGGCAAAATTGTCTCTCAGGTTGCAGGCCTCTACCGAACAATTTGGGGTATTATCTTTCGGATAAAAGTAAAGGACCACTTTTTTACCCTTGTAGTCTTTCAGTGACACCTTGTTGCCATCCTGATTTACGGTAGTGAAAGCCGGCGCCGTATCTCCCTGTTTCAATTTCATTATCATGATATTTGTTTTGGACTATTTGTTCTATTCCTGATCAACGGGTGAAATTCAGTTTATAAACCGATTCATTTCCATTCTCATCCGCGGCTTTAAATACCAGCTCGTGCTTTCCTTTTACACAATGACTGTCGAAGTTGTAGAAGAACTTACGGCTATGTTGTTCAAAGCTGATCCATTTGCCATCAAGCCACCCACTGAAGGATTTTACGGATGTTATGCTATCCTTTACTTCAAATAAAATCTGGCTGGCTTTGCTGAGATTGGCGCCGTTTTTCTGGAATGATTTAATTGCAGGACCTGTTGTATCTATATTCAACCAATAGGTGCCAAAATTGCGCACTTTCGCTTTATACATGCCATTCTCAGCTACTACAGCAGCCCTTCCGTCGGTATCTTTATTGTCGCTATACATCAAAACTACTTTGCCTGCCAGTAATGTGGGAATGGATTTGTTGGGTTTAATAAGCAGATCGAAATAGTGATGGAGCGGCACATAAGATTCATCCAGCGAATATTTATCTGAATAGCTCAGCGAATCCGGTTGCGACCTGAAGTTGAAAAGTATATCATCATAAAGTTGCCTGTTATCCAGTATGAAAGAAATATTTGGGTCATTGAACACATTGAGCCTGTTGGCAAAGAAGGGTGTACTTGGATGATTCTCTTTAATAGTAACGGGAGGCTGAAAGATATTCCGGCAGGCTGCATAAAAAGTTATCCTTGTCTGGTTTTCCCTGTCGTCGGTAATAATGATATTAATTTTGTGCGGGAATGTATCGCGCAGATTAAAGAAGCCTTTGTTGCTGTTCAGATTGCTGTAAATCCGGTCCAGGTGATTGCCAGGTAGCTGAAACAGGCACTGCACCCATTTGTGCAGTTGTTGTCTTGCTTTATAATCTGTATAAGCATTAATGTACCTGCTCTCATCATAGCCAATGTTGTCCAGTGTTACCTGAGCCTGCAGGCTGTCATCCAGATAAAGTTTAGTGGTGTAAAATGAAATGGTATTGTCGCTGCCATCCATGTAATCATCTACATTAATCCCAATACCTGTATTGCCATGACGGATATATACAGTATCGGCCTTTATTTTATAAGATGCAGGTGCATCCGATTTTGTTGGTTTATAGTAATCCCCTTTTTTTTCTAAAGCCAGAGTAACCCGTTCACTTTCATAAAAGCTGGTTACGCCTTCGGTTTTGTTATCAAAATAAAATACTACCTCAGCGGGTACCGGCGCTATTTTATCAATAAGCTTCAGTCCGAAAAGTTCAGGGTTCAGCGGATGCTCAGTTTTTGTATCCCTGATTTCAAAATGGAGGTGGGGGGCAGTGCTGGCCCCGGTATTACCGCTCCATGCAATCAGGTCATCTTTTTTTACCGGAAATTTATCGGGCGAAAACTGGAGATCAACATCCCATCTCTTTTTTTCATACTGCTGGCCCGATACATATTTCTGAATTGCGGGTGCAAATTTGTTGAGGTGCGCGTATAAGGTTGTATAGCCATTTGGATGTGTAATATAAATGCCATGACCGAATCCGCCGCTCTCCATTTTTATCCTCGATATATAGCCATTGGCCGCGGCATGTACGGGCTGGTTTTCTGCCCCTAGGGTTTTTATATCTACCCCGCTATGAAAATGTCCTGGCCTGCACTCTCCAAAATTGCCTGCAAGGAAAATGGGAATATCCAGTGGGTTCCTGAAATAATCCTGAGGATAAGCGGGCTTATTGTCATTCGTATTTTGCTGAGCATGCAATAATACCGGGCATAGGCATAACAGTACCAGAAAATAAAGTTTCATTATTTGCACACGAAGCAGAGTTGATATATTGATGCAAATATACTAATTACCCTTCAGGCCATAATGCTTCTTTTATATACTATTGATTCAATAAAGCCATTCATAAAGTATTCAGCGCTTATAATTCCGAATGATGCTGTATGAAAGTGTTTTTTTACATCCGGCATTTGTGAAGCATCTATTCTGCAGCAGCGCCTGAAGAAAGTATACATCAATTTCAACAATATTCGCTGCCATATAATGCCTGTAATACGGAAGTCGCAATACAGCCACAAGCCATCAGGATTCAGGCAATTTTGCAACAGGTTGAATATACTTTCGGTTGTTGATTCAGTGAAATTATCGAACAGGAAAGGGGTGATAAGTACATCGTACTGCTTATCTGATATCGCATCAGCCACATCTCTTACCATAAATGTAATCTCATTACTCCCTGTATTTCTTTTTCGGGCAAGCTCAATCATTTTTACGGATGAATCCCAATAGGTAATGTTTAGTCCTGTTGGATGAATAGCCGCAATAGACTCCAGTATCCAACCCGTTCCCCCTCCCACTATCAAAACCGTTGCCTGCCCAGGAATCGCACTCAGCAAACTGGTTTGAGCCTTTACTTGTGCTTTGCCAAATACCATCCGGCTTAGCGGATCATAATACTTTGCTATGGGGTCATAATTCATACAATCGCTAACATAGGAAGTATGAAGTTACTAAAATAAAAAAGGCTGCACTTTTAAAAGTGCAGCCTCAAATGAATTTAATATGCTTTACCTGTTCAGGATAGTATAATGTACCTGAACCTGCAGGTAATCGCGGTCTATATACTTATCCATTGGTGTCAGGACGTTATTGATTCCTTTGCGGTAAGATAAACCAGCCTTTATCTGTTTGGTTATTTTGTATTCAGTCCGGCCTACAAGCCCAATGTCAAATAGTGGTGCAACGGATTGGTTGTTGCGATCAACAGTAGACAATGCTGGTCTGTTGTCAACAAGCGCCTGCTGAAAATCAGGGCCGGCAGCCATCGTAATATGCTTAGTTATTTTGCAACCTACGGATGGCGCTACCTGGATATAAGACAGGCTGTATGATTCATTAATTTGAATAGGAGGAGGAACAGTTGTTTTTGGCAGCGGCTTGTTATCGGGTTGTCCTGACAATCTTGCGTTCTGGTCGTATGGTGCAAGCGGAGTATTGTTATTAGTGGGGGTAGCGACACCCGGTATCAGTTTTGACTGTGTATTAGTGCTGTTGGCATATGCGACTGCGCCTTCAACAAATACGTTATCATTTATCATTCTGCGAACAGTAGCACCTACCGCATAACCATTATTCTGGTTGCCCTGATTAAGTCCGCCTGAAAGGATAATTGATAACTTCTTAACCTTCTTTTCCGCTTCCGGTTTAAAAGTCTTGTAGCCATCCTTAGCAGCTACTTCCTTTATTTTATCTTTCTTTTTACCAGTTTCGGTTTTTCCAATCAAATTTACCTTATGAACAGTAATGGTCTCGGTGCTGCCTGTTGCGTTGTCCAGATTAATGCCGAATTCAGTTTCCTTCGCTGATGATTTATTTCCTTTTTTATGTTTGTGATTTGCTATTTTTTCATTGGCGCTGAGTACATCTGTGGATTCAACTGTATTTCCAGTCTGACTCTGATAATCATAAGCGGGCTGAGTAAAAGCCACTGCTCCCATATTGCCGGCATCGGCAAAGCGCCACATGGTATTAACTCCTATGGCAAGCGCTACCGAAGCTGCGACTCCCATAAGTGGCATCAACCACCATAATGCTATCCTGCGTTTTTTAGCACGACCATCCATCTGCTCTTCGAGTCGCCCCCAGTTTTGTGGGCTGTATTCGAAGTCGTTCTGATCAAACTTCTGCCTGATCAGCGCGTCAAACTCTTTTGGCTTCATACAACACTTTTTTTTGTTCACTGTTATTTATCTTCTTTTGCAGCAGGTTTCTGGCCTGATGCACATGCCAATGCGAGGTTCCCTCGCTTATTGACAATTGGTCTGAAATTTCTTTGTGGTTAAACCCGTCAAACACATACATATTGAATACAGTACGTGTCATGGCAGGTAATGTTTGAATAATGTTTACCAGTTCTTTGAATTCTAATGTTTCTATGCCATCGTTCGATACTGCTATATTACTTTCCTCTGCGGGTATCGATCTGCTATGAATGTTCATTTCTTCCTTCAATGAATTGCTGCGCAGATAGTCAAGGCAGGTATTTACCATTATCCTGTGTATCCAGCCAGGGAATGATCCTGTATTTTTGAAAAAATCTATCTGTGTGAATACTTTTAAGAAACCATCATTGAGAAGTTGTTCGGCATCCTGCATACTCTTAGCATAACGGGCGCATACCTTCAAGAACATACTATAGTAAGTCTTGTACAGGTGCTCCTGTATTGCCCGGTTCTTTTTCCGGCACCCTGCTATTATTTCTTCTTCAGAATATGCGGGCATAAATGCTTTGAATGATGGGTGGTCAGGAATTTTTGGTTGCTGACCAGATTAATAAAAGTAAATTACTAAAAAATATTCATGTTTTCAATTTTTACTGGTGTTTTTCAGCACCTGCAAACAAAAAAACTGTTTCTTTGTTCGCGATTTTTTCATATAAATAGTTTTATAAGGGCGGCCAACGGGCGTTTTATTGAGTCTTCTGTAATAAATTGGAAAGGCGCCTTTCTTTTAAAAACAAACCACTCAATAATATAGACGATGATATGACAGGAAATCTTGGGTACTTGGGAAAAAATATTTTTCTTTCTTTCTTTTCCCTCATAGATATACGGTTTTCAATCTTTGCAGAATCAGAAATGGCCCTATTTCTTTGTTCAATTAAATTGCCGGAATTGGGTATTAGTAAATCGTAATCAATATTTTAAGAATACCAATAAGTATAATCTAATTGGGCCAAAACTAAAAAAAGCTGCCAATTGGCAGCTTTTTTTAGAAATATTATTAGGATTTTATTTTTTAAGAACAATACTAAATGTTCCCTTATTACCATCCTGATCCGTAAGTGTGATCAGATAATCGCCGGATGGCAGGGAACTTAGATTTGAATTATGCTGCGATTGATTCCTGACTTCTTCATGCAACATAACCTGGCCGGTAATATTTACCACATCTACATTTACCTTGTCCATAACTACCCCCCAGTCCAGGGAAACAATACCATTGGATGGATTAGGATAAACTCTTACTGTTCCTTTGTTTACATTTTTTACACTTGTAAGCGCAATATAGATGACATTGGAAGGTAATGAAGGGCAATTGGCCGAATCTTTGATTACATAATAATAGCCAAACGAAACCGGATGGTAAACCTGATTGATAACACCCGGAATAATAGTGGAATCCAGATACCAGGTATAAGTACCACCGTTGTTAACCACCAATTGATTGTCGATCAGTGAAAGTAGCGGAGTTGCAGGAGTGCTGTCTCTTTGCATGATTACTCCTGCTGAAAGAATGGTGTCGGCTGAATAACAACCGCCATCAGTTGCATTTACTCTATAGGTTACGATGTCATTATTTAAATAGAACCTTGTTAGTACACTACTGCCGGTAAGTACAGAAGTACCATTTACATACCATGTAAAATCTGGTGCGGTACCAAAGCCTAAATAATGACCAGTGAAAGTAACAGGCGAATCAAGGCAGCCTGGATTATTACCTGCGCTCATTATGGTCCATACTGAGTTGGCTGTAAGACCAACAACGGTCATGGTAACTACATTAGAAACGGTGGTATGGTTAATAACGCATGGGTCTGGTGCAGTAAGAATAGCGTAAACAATATCGCCATTGAGCAATGAACTAGTGCGGAAAATAGGCCCTAATGCTGTAGGTATCAATATGCTATCAACATACCATGCAAGGCTGGCACCTGTGCCTGTGCTGCCGGTAGTGGCAGCAAAGGTATCAAGGGAGCCTAAACAGATAGGGTTGTGGGCAGCTAAAATAGAAACTGTTGCAGTCAATGAGTCGTGTATTACAACAATGCCGGGAGAAAAAACAGTATCAGGGAATGGAGCAGAGCAAAGCGAGTTGGATATCATCAGGCACTTCACTGTATCCCCATTATTGAAGACGTGTCTTGTGGTTACGCTGTCCGATCCGGTAAGCGGAATACTAGCCACATACCATTGGAATTTAACTGAATCACCGCCATTTACAGGGTATGCAGTAAATGTAAGCGGGAAACCGGCGCAATATGGATTGCTGCCTGTAGTAAGCGCAATGGCTACCCTGGGAGCAATACTGCTGCTGCGATGAATTATTATAGTATTCGATTTTACACTGTCTAAGCCACCAAATCCGTTATGGAAAACCAACCAGCAATAAACGCTATCTCCATCTACCAATGCCGTAGTATGGAAGGTGTCAATAATTACTCCTGTGAAGAAATTATTGGTATACCAGTGATAGGCAGATATGGTATCTGTAGTACTCGAATGATGAGCATTAAAGTTAAGCTGTATTCCCGGGCAGGTTGTATCAGTACCATAGGGCATAGTAATAGTAATTGTATCGGTTACAGCCGCCGAAGCTGCATGTTGCAAACCAATACACAACAAAAACAAAAGCGTAATTTTTCGTATCATAATGTCAATATTTACCCCGATTCATCGGGAAGGATAGAATTAGATTTTGTAAAAATAATGTATTCACTTTAATTATTCTAATTGATTTTTGAACTGAAAACAACATGCATATTCATTTTGCCGTATTGTAATCACAGGAATCAGGTGTATTGCAAGTTGAGGTCAATATATCGAAGTGGCCTATTTTACAATTATTTCTTCAATAACCCTTTCACCAAAATACTCATTGATCCGGACCATGAGTTGTTCCCTGCCCAGCATAAGCTCCTGCTTCAATGGAGCTACATCTGTATTTATAGTTAGTTTTTTATTATATATACTGATGCTGCGTGTATATTTGGCTATGGTTTTACCCACTATGGTCTCCCACTCCTCCTTCATGCGTAGCTCATGAACTTTTGGTTTCCAATGCGATTTTTCAAGAAGCAGGTTGAGCGCCTCCCCTATACTGTATGAACCCATATTAATTAAGCCGCAATTTACGATGGTAGTGCATAAAATTAGGCAAAACTCACTTAAATCGCTGCATAAATCCATATCGCAATATTATTAGATGATTTTAGTCATATTCACTTTACATTCTTAAAAGAAAGCTTAATTTCGCGCTTTCTTTAAAAGATCCTCAGATATTTTATGATCATAGGTGTATTGAAAGAGCAGGCCCCCGAAACTCGCGTATCGCTTGTGCCGGAAGT
This sequence comes from uncultured Bacteroidota bacterium, assembly GCA_903903635.1. GTDB lineage: Bacteria > Bacteroidota > Bacteroidia > Chitinophagales > Chitinophagaceae > Nemorincola. The sequence continues at coordinate 12,673 of CAIUZK010000188.1, read as the reverse complement.
AGTGTCGGCATTAGTAAAAATGAGTGTGAAGATATGGGTGGAACAGGGTGCCGGTGGCACCTCTTTTTTTAACGACAAGTCTTACACGGATGCAGGTGCAGAAATCAAAAGCGCGCAGGAGATACGATCCGGCGCTGATATTATTCTGACCATTCAGGCTACCAACGTTGGCGAAACAAAATCAGGTGCCGTGGTGATGGGTATATTCCAGCCATTGTTCAACCCGGCCATGATGAAAACCTGGGCAGGTAAAGGCTACACAGTTTTTAGTCTTGACACCATTCCCCGCACTACCCGTGCGCAAAGTATGGATGTATTGAGCTCTCAGGCCAATATTGCCGGTTATAAGGCCGTACTCCTGGCTGCATCGTCCTACTGCAGGTATTTCCCCATGTTTATGACCGCTGCAGGTAGTATTCCTCCTGCCAAAGTGCTCATTTTGGGCGCCGGGGTAGCTGGTCTGCAGGCTATTGCTACGGCACGCAGGCTCGGAGCAGTGGTTGAGGTGTTTGATACCCGCCCTGCTGTAAAAGAAGAAGTAATGAGTCTTGGCGCTAAATTTGTTGAGGTGGAAGGTGCTGCCGATGCATCCAAAGCCGGCGGTTATGCGGTTGAGCAAAGCCAGGAATTCCAGAACAAGCAGCGCGATAAAATACATGAGCATGCCCGCAAGTCGGATATTATTATTACCACGGCACAAATACCTGGTAAAAAAGCGCCGATATTGATAACCAGGGCGATGATAGAAGATATGCGCCCCGGCTCATTGATCATAGATATCGCATCTGTAACCGGTGGTAATACAGACCTTACTGAAAATGACAAGACTGTAATGCATAACGGGGTATCTATTATTGGTAATTCTGCCCTCCCGGCCACTACTTCATCTGATGCGAGCAAGCTGTATAGCAAGAATGTACTCAACTTCGCCAAACTCATCATTAATAAAGAAGGTGGTCTCAACCTGAATTTCGAAGATGATCTTGTGAAGGGTACCTGTATTGCGCATGATGGTAAAGTTGTAAATGATCGGGTTATCGCTCTGATCCAGTAGATAATTAATGATCTTTGGCAGACTAATCAGGGATTATCATAATAACTCAAATTTCAAGTAACAATTTTTAAAAATTAATATGGACCAGATAACAACATTTTTTAACGGCAATTATCATCTGATAACCATTGTCATTCTATCCGTTTTTTTGGGTATTGAAGTAATATCAAGGGTGCCGGCAGTGCTGCATACTCCCTTGATGAGCGGCGCTAATGCAATACATGGAGTTGTAATAATCGGGGCTATTATTGTAATGGGCAGTGCAAAAGAGGGAGATTACCTCTCTTTGATCCTCGGGTTTCTTGCAGTGATACTGGGTACGCTCAACGTTGTTGGCGGATTTGTGGTTACTGACCGTATGCTGGAAATGTTCGGCAAAAAGAAAAAAGCTAAATAATCACTTTAATTCGGAAAAATATTAAAAGATGGAACAAACTCAGGAGTATCTCAATGCAATATTATTATTTATTTATTTGATTGGGTCAGTTACGTTTATTTTAGGGCTTAAAATGCTTTCGCATCCCGAAACTGCAAGGAAGGGAAACCTTATTGCCGCAGGAGGTATGATCATTGCCATTTTTGGTACTATTTTCCTGTATCAGCACAAGAGCGAAGGCGAAAGTGTGCCGACCGGGCTGCACAACTATATTTGGATTTTCGCCGGCCTCATAATCGGTACAGTAATAGGTACCATGGCCGCCAAAAAAGTGCAGATGACTGCAATGCCCGAAATGGTAAGTATGTTCAATGGTATGGGCGGCGCCTGCGCAATGCTTATATCTTTAATAGAATATAAGAATGATCCTACAGCAACTGTTGGCAAATTGCTGATCATTGTATTGGGTATGATTATTGGTACGGTTTCTTTTGCAGGTAGTGTTATTGCATGGGGCAAACTGGCGGGTAAAATCAAGGATAAAACCATTCCGGGTGGTCAGATAATCAATTTCCTCATTTTCGCAGGTATTATTATTCTGGCAATTCTGGTATTAGGCAACTTTATGCCAGGTACTCCGGCATTATTCTATGCTATTCTTGCACTTGCAGCGCTTTATGGTGTGCTTTTTGTAATGCCTATCGGAGGTGCAGATATGCCGGTTGTTATTTCGTTGCTCAACTCCTTTACCGGTGTTGCTGCGGCTTTCGGTGGTTTCCTTTACAACAATCCGGTTATGTTGACTGGTGGTATCCTGGTAGGTTCTGCCGGTACCATTCTTACTATGCTGATGTGTAAAGCGATGAACCGCTCGCTGAAAAATGTATTGATAGGCTCATTTGGTGGCGCTAAGGCTGGTCCTGCCGGCGAGGCTAAGGCTCAGGGAGCTTATAAAGAAATATCGCTAAACGATTCGGCTGTGCTTATGGCTTATGCTACCAGGGTTATGATCATTCCGGGCTATGGTCTTGCTGTTGCACAGGCGCAGCATACCTGTCATGAACTGGAAAAAGTGCTTGAAGAAAAAGGTGTTGAGGTTGTATATGGTATTCATCCGGTAGCAGGTCGTATGCCGGGCCATATGAACGTATTGCTGGCTGAAGCTGATGTACCTTACGAAAAACTGCTGGAAATGGAAGAGGCCAATGACCAGATGGGTGGAACCAATGTGGTATTGATTCTGGGTGCCAATGACGTGGTGAACCCTGCCGCAAAAGACGATCCTGCCAGTCCTATATATGGTATGCCTATTCTTGAAGTTGAGAAGGCTGAGCATGTAATCGTGAACAAACGTAGTATGAAGCCAGGTTATGCCGGCATCGAGAATGAGCTATTCTTCCGTCCTAAAACTTCTATGCTTTTTGGTGATGCCAAAAAAGTATTGCAAGCGCTGGTGACAGAATTGAAACAATTATAATTGAGCATTAATGCCTCATTTGACCGGATATATTAGTGTAATGTGAATTATTATACTGACTAAAAGGTAAAATGAGGCATTTTATTTATGCGGATTTAGAGAATTTATAAGGGGGAGGTTTTAAAATTCAATTTTTTAACTAAATTTATGCCATGGTAAATAAGAAAAGCAATAGATTAATTGCAGCCATGACAGCACTGATTTGTTTGGTGACAACTGCCTGGTTTTCGTGTAATAAGAGCGATGGGAGCCTGAGAGGCTGCGAGGGGGTAGTATGTGAAAATGGGGGATTGTGCAATCTGGATACCTTGACCAAAAAGCCCAAATGTGTATGTCCTACCGGTTATGAAGGTGTCAATTGCTCAACTGCATCAGTAGGGAAATTCATTGGAACATGGAATATGCGCCAGATTATTTCAGGTAGTGACTCTACTATTCACAATAATGATACTACATATTACCAGGTTTACATTAAAAAATCAGCAACACCTACTACATTCTTCATCGATAATTTTGCTAATAATCCATATTATAATGAGATTGTTTGTACAATAAACAATATTCACACGACTGATTTTAATATTGATACTTTGTCTGCCTACCATATGTTGTTCGATAATTACCAGATCACGTATGGATATGGTTATATTACCCCCAATGATTCGGCTGTTATAGGTACTTTCGCAACCAGGCATCTTAGTCACACATCCAACTGGGTAACCGATACCATTCAGTTTGTTTTAACCCAACGCAGATAGTACAGTACTCTGGAGTTTCCCTGTTTCCCATCCGGTATATAGCTATGTACTTTATGTTTAATTATGCCATGGTATAATTAAGGTTTTTGGATGAATTATACAGTGTTGAAAAGGATAAAACATCTTTTATCAAAGCGATAGGCATCGATAAAATGCAGAGCCGTGCCTGCAGTTGCTCCACGATTAGGAGAACAATAAGTTAAGCAAATAAAAAAAATATTTTAAACTCTATCGATAAAGCAGAAAATAATTTGCAAAACCAAAATTCTTACCTACTTTTGCAATCCCATTTCCAAACGGAGAAAACGAAGTTCTTTTACAATAAGCCACTTTAGCTCAGATGGTAGAGCAACTGATTTGTAATCAGTAGGTCGCTGGTTCGATTCCGGCAAGTGGCTCAGAAAATGGAAAGTAGAAAATGAAAAATTAGAAATATTGCGTTAGCATTTTGATTTTTAGTTTTTCATTTTTTCTTTTTAAAGGGGTAGATGGCCGAGTGGCTAAAGGCGACAGACTGTAAATCTGTTCTCTCACGAGTACGGAGGTTCGAATCCTTCTCTGCCCACATTTTTAGTTAACAGTTATCAGTTTGCAGTTTACCCATGGTATCCTGCAAATTGTACACTGCGTTAATAGGGTTTAATAAGCGGAAGTAGCTCAGTTGGTAGAGCGACAGCCTTCCAAGCTGTAGGTCGCGGGTTCGAGCCTCGTCTTCCGCTCTTATTTCAGAGCAGGTCCGGAAGCTGATACTCAGATCAGTTTTTTGGCGTTGAAAAGAAGTTCTTTATAGTAATAAAATTGCATTGGTTTGCGATTGAATAGACAACAAGCTGTTGTAGCTCAGCGGTAGAGCACTTCCTTGGTAAGGAAGAGGTCGGCAGTTCAATCCTGCTCAACAGCTCATTTTAGTCAGTTGGATAGCAGTTGAGCATCCCGCTAGCAAGCGGGAAGGTCGGCAGTTCAATCCTGCTCAACAGCTCTCTTTTTTAAAGAGGGATGAAATAGATTATTCAGGAATGTGTGAATGAAATAGCAGATGAAAAAGTAATAAACGCCATGCGCGTCAATAATAGAAACAAACAATAATTTAAACAGCTTTAAAAAAAATAACAATGGCAAAAGAAACCTTCAAGCGGGACAAACCCCACGTAAACATTGGCACCATAGGCCACGTTGACCATGGTAAGACCACTTTAACTGCAGCTATCACTACTATTCTTTCTTCAAGAGGATTGGCTACTAAGAAAGGGTATGATGAAATTGATGCTGCTCCTGAAGAAAAAGAACGTGGTATCACCATCAACACAGCACACGTGGAATATGCGACTGATACGCGCCACTATGCACACGTTGATTGTCCGGGCCATGCTGACTATGTAAAGAATATGATCACTGGTGCTGCGCAGATGGATGGAGCTATCCTGGTTGTTGCTGCTACAGATGGTCCGATGCCACAAACTAGAGAGCATATCCTTCTGGCTCGCCAGGTAGGTGTTCCTCGTATGGTTATATTCATGAACAAGGTTGACCTTGTTGATGATGCGGAAATATTGGAACTTGTGGAAATGGAAATCCGTGAATTGCTGACCAAGAATGGTTATGATGGTGACAACACCCCAATCATTCAGGGTTCTGCAACAGGCGCATTGGCTGGCGATCCAAAATGGATTAAGGCTGTAAATGACCTGATGGATGCTGTTGATACTTACATCCCATTGCCTCCACGTCCTATCGATCAGCCATTCCTGATGTCTGTTGAGGATGTGTTCACAATCACTGGTCGTGGTACAGTTGCTACCGGCCGTATTGAGCGTGGCGTGATTAAAGTTGGTGAAAACGTTGAAATCGTTGGTTTCAATGAGTCTCCTCTTTCTTCAACTTGTACAGGTGTGGAAATGTTCAAAAAACTCCTCGATCGTGGTGAAGCTGGTGACAACGCCGGTATCCTGCTCCGTGGTATTGAAAAGAAAGATATCCGTCGTGGTATGGTTATCTGTGCTCCTAAGAGCATCACTCCGCACACTGAGTTCAAAGGTGAGGTGTATATCCTCAGCAAGGACGAAGGTGGCCGTCATACTCCATTCTTCAACAAATACCGTCCTCAGTTCTACTTCCGTACTACTGACGTAACTGGTGAGTGTATGCTCCCGGCAGGTGTTGAAATGGTTATGCCAGGTGATAACATCAATCTTCATGTTACGCTTATCGCTCCAATCGCGATGGACAAAGGTCTTAAGTTCGCTATCCGTGAAGGTGGCCGTACAGTAGGCGCTGGTCAGGTAACTGAGATCATCAAGTAAGTCTAAAGTAAATAATGTAAAGAGCCGTTCCGTTTACTCGGAACGGCTCTTATATTTTATGAATTGATGCGTCATTATTTTATAGTTTTGCAGGTAATACAAAATGATGTTTGATTTTGGCTACTTCGAGGATTATGTATATCGAAAGGAAGGATGATGGTCAAACAGGTGAAACATTTTTACATGGTGGTTATGCCCGCATTGGTAGAGTAACATTTTCTAAAACAATGAGTTCAGTTCACTATGATGGAAAAACTTCTCAAAAAACAAAACGAGGATATAAGTACAATTTCTTTGAAGTTGCAACAGGTGATCATTATTGGATCTCGGGATGCAAAAAAGATGGAAGCGACCGTTTATACAGTGAGCGAGTGCCTATTTAAATAGATGATGATGTTTGTGAAGAATATTGGCGGGATATTAGGGAATTGCCAGGGTGTATTGATATTAAGGTCAGGAATGGCCAAAAATAATTTAATCCAATGCGAAAATAATCCCTTATCGCAATTAAATATTTGCTTAAAATTTCAAAACAATTCAAAAAATACCTTACCTTTGCCTTCCGCAATGAAAAAGTCAAAAGGTTACGCTTTTTGACTTTTTGATTTTTGCAGAATGTAGTTCTTAAGTTTTTGGTATTGATAAGAAGTAATGGCTGGTATTCGTAGCAGCTTTCTACTTTAGACTTACTACTTCAGACTTTAAAAATACGGGCATAGTTCAACGGCAGAATAGAGGTCTCCAAAACCTTCGATCGTGGTTCGAATCCACGTGCCCGTGCATATACAAGTTAATTAGTTAATAAAGTTAACTGGTTAAAAAGGAAGAAACAGTACACTGGTTAAAGTGCAATAGGTACACTTTTAACCAATTATTGTTTTAACTTTTTACCCTTTTGACCCAAACGAAATATTATGAGCAAATTCGGTAATTATATTCAGGAAGCATACGACGAGTTGTTGCATAAAGTGACCTGGCCTACATGGGAAGAGTTACAGCAAACAACGGTTATTGTACTTATCGCGTTAAGTATGGTGACTGCGGTTGTATTTGGTATGGACTTCGTTGCGAAAAATGTACTTGAGTTTATCTATAAAATGCTGGGTAAATAGTCATGGAAATTACTAACGAAACCGCACCCGTGCAGGATGCAAAACCTGCAGCGGAAACCAAGTGGTACGTAATACGTGTCATCAGCGGCAAGGAAAAAAAGGTGAAAGAGTACCTCGATAAAGAGGTGAAGATAAACAACTGGACCAATTCGGTAGTGCAGGTTCTGTGCCCGATTGAGAAGGTTTTCAAAGTGGTGAATGGTAAGAAGGTACTCAGAGAGAAAACCCTTTTCCCTGGCTACATTTTGCTCGAAGCCAATGATGGTAAACTTACTGATGACATCATTCACGCGGTGAAGAATGTTACCGGTGTTATTCACTTCCTGGGTAAGGAGCATCCTACCGCATTGCGCAAAAGCGAAGTGAACAAGATGTTTGGTAAGATGGATGAAGTAAGCGAAGCTGGTATCAGCTATGCAGAGCCATACATCGTGGGTGAAACAGTGAAGATCATTGATGGTCCTTTCAACGATTTCAACGGTACAGTAGAAGAGATCAACCAGGAAAAGAAAAAGCTGAAAGTTGTGGTAAAGATCTTTGGTCGTGCTACACCGGTAGAACTCAACTACAGCCAGGTAGAAAAATTAGCTTAAATAATTACTGCTTTATAAACAATAACGCCATCCAATCCGGGTGGCGTTATTGTTTTGGGTATGGTGAACAAAATGGATTCTGCCTGATAAGCAACTATACACCAATACCATTAAAAACAATCAGGCCACATAGCATCACTGGTAAGGTGAAGCTATGTGGCCTGAAAATAAAATGGGGAAAACTATTTTAACTCTTTGGCTTATAATTCTTAATAGAATTGATAATATCAATTGAAATTCCAATTTGAGCCTGGAAATAACTGTTGTAAAATTCTTTACTTGTGTTTCTATAAAGTTCAGTTGTATAACCAACATGTAGAAATAAGCGGTTATTAGATGTAGGTTTTGGAGTGGTTGATCCTGCATCCGCTTTTGGATCAGTCTGTGGATTTTTTGGATCTGGCTGCTTGCTAATGATAAATTGTACCTGTCCATCAAAATGAAAGTAAGGATGAGTTGCTGAGGTCAAATTCATGTTTGTGTTGTAAGCATTTGTTTTGTCGCCACCACTATTTGCATATTGGAAACCCAGATCAGTGTGATATGAATTACTCATAGGATTAAGCCAGAAAACCTCACCTGTTAGAAGGAAGGAAACAGGTAATTGTAAGATATTATTGTTATTCTTAAATGACGCTGAAAGGTTTGTTCCAATTAACCAACTATCCATGTTTGTTGTGTTTTTTTGGATTGTATCAGTCACATTTGTGCGTAAATAGGTAGCCATTACATCCCAGAATAGCTGAGTCTCCCAAAGATTGTTCCTTTTTTTAGGGAAATGGAAATAAAGGAGGTCTTCGTGCAGGTTAATATTTGAATTTGCATGTTGATAAAGGTCTACTTTATTGACATAATTTGTTGTGACAGTACCTATTGTGTTATTAAAAACATTTGCTGATCCGGAATTTGAGGAGAAATAGGCTTGCATAAAAAATGTTTTGAACAATGCAAACTCATATCTGTATTTACATGGCCTGGGCGTTCTCCAAAAAGTTGTTTCGAGATAAGTTTGGGTAAAACCCGCAGCATTATCATCCTTAATATAAGGCATGCCAGTAAGAATTGTTGCAGATAAATCATAAGGTGATTGTTTACTTTCCACGCAAGTATCACATGTCGCTTTTTTATGGCATCTGGGAGCATCAGTGGTTGTACTGGCACTTCCTGTTTCATCCTCTTCCATAGCAGGTTTTCCAACATTCTGTTCGGTAAATGCCTGAGCATGGCCGGTAACCGGGGCAAATCCTAAAGCAAGGAATTGCAATAAAATAATAATAGATGGTTTCTTCATGAATTAAATAATTTGAGTGTGTGAATAATCGCTCAAAATATTGATAATATTAGATATTACGTAGCTTTTGAATTGCTTTAATCAAATATATTTTACGTTAATACAAAAGCCACGTGTATGGCAGTTAAAGATGGGGTGGGGAGCATTACGGTACTTTGGCTAACCTCGAAGGGCCTAAATCCACTAAAACAACAAACCCTGCTATTTGCAGGGTTTGTTGTTTATAAAGCACTCTAATTATTATTCATTATTATGCTTCAGCATAGCTTTCCGTAGGCTCGCAGGTGCATACCAGGTTTCTGTCACCATAGGTATTGTTTACGCGGGCTACACTAGGCCAGAACTTATTGTTCTTTACCCATGCCAGCGGGAATGCTGCCTGCTGACGGCCATACTTATGGTTCCATTCATCAGCAGTAATTACATGCTGTGTATGAGGTGCATTCTTAAGCGGATTATCATGTTTGTCCATGCGACCTTCTTCAATGGCGCGGATCTCTTCACGTATGCCCAGCAATGCATCGCAGAAACGGTCCAGTTCAGCCTTGTCTTCGCTTTCTGTAGGCTCAATCATAATAGTTCCTGCTACAGGGAAACTCATGGTAGGTGCATGGAAACCGTAATCTATCAGACGCTTGGCCACATCTTCAGCCTCAATCTCAGCGCTCTTTTTAAATGGCCTCAGGTCTACAATAAACTCATGTGCGCAGGTGCCGCCGGTACCGGTATACAGGATTTCAAAATCGTTCTGCAGGCGTGCCCTCATATAGTTGGCATTGAGTATGGCATATTCAGTAGCCTTGCGAACTCCCTTTGAGCCCAGCATACGAATATAGCCATAGGATATCAGCAAAATATTTGCAGATCCATATGGCGCAGCGCATACAGCATTACCTGTTCCATTCCTCAATGCAACGTGCGATGGCAGGAATGGTGCAAGGTGCTTCTTAACGCAAATAGGGCCTACACCAGGACCTCCGCCGCCATGTGGTATGGCAAAGGTCTTATGCAGGTTAAGATGGCATACATCAGCGCCTATCAGGCCGGGAGCAGTAAGTCCCACCTGGGCATTCATGTTGGCGCCATCCATATATACCTGGCCGCCATTGGCGTGCACTATTTCAGTAATTTCCTTAATGGCTTCTTCAAAAATACCATAGGTACTTGGGTAGGTGATCATAATACCGGCCAGGTTGGCGGCATATTGTTCAGCCTTTGATTTAAGGTCGGCAACATCTACATAACCGTTTTCAAGAGCCTTTACCACTACTACTTTATAACCGGCCATTACAGCGCTGGCCGGATTGGTACCATGTGCCGAAATTGGTATCAGGATAATATCCCTGTGTCCGTCGTTGCGCGACTCATGGTAACCGCGAATAGTCAGCAGACCTGCATACTCTCCCTGTGCGCCGCTGTTGGGTTGCAGGCTGCATGCATCAAACTGGGTTATTTCGCAAAGATAGCTAGAGAGGTCTCTTGTCATCTGCTCATAGCCTGCAGCCTGGTCGGCAGGTGCAAATGGGTGCATCTTGCCCCAATGTGGCCAGCTTACAGGTATCATTTCAGTAGCCGCGTTTAGCTTCATAGTACAGCTTCCCAGCGAAATCATGCTTTGGTTGAGGCTCAGGTCCTTGTTCTCCAGCATCTTCAGGTAGCGCATCATCTGTGTTTCGCTATGGTACGTATTGAATACCTTATGCGTTAAATACGGACTGGTGCGGATAAGTGATATCGGAATATGTATAAGCGCATTTTCAAAATCCACGCTGAATGAAGCGGGAGTTTCCTCGTTGGTAAATACATTGATGATATCAAGCACATCTCTTGTTGTAGTTGTTTCATCAAGCGAAATACTGATCTTGTTGTCGGCATGATAAAAGAAGTTGATACCCCTTGCTTCCGCATTTTTGCGAATCGCAGCCTTATCATCAGTTACAATGGTAAGCGTATCAAAATGCGCTTTATTGAGTACTACCTGTCCGGCATCCTCAAGCGCTACGCCCAGCGAATAGGTGAGGGCAGCAACGCGCCTGGCTATATTTTTAAGACCTGCCGGGCCATGATAAATGGCATACATGGCAGCCATATTGGCCAGCAATGCCTGGGCGGTACAAATATTGGAAGTAGCTTTTTCACGTTTGATGTGCTGCTCTCTTGTACCTAGCGCCATACGCAACGCCCTGTTATTCTGAGCATCAATACTCACACCTATGATTCGGCCGGGTATTGCCCTTTTGAATTCATCCTTTGTAGCAAAGAAAGCCGCATGTGGTCCGCCAAAGCCCATGGGTACTCCAAAACGCTGAGTTGAGCCTATTGCTGCATCTGCGCCCAGTTGACCGGGAGGAGTAAGCAAGGTAAGCGCCAGCAGGTCGGTGGCCATAACAATAAAGCCGCCTGCCTCATGCATACTTACTATAAAGCCACTATAATCTTCTACACTGCCCCGGCAGTTAGGATACTGCACCAGGCCGCCAAAATAAGTAACATCAATATCAGCCACCCTGAAGTCGCCGAATACAACTTCTATACCCAATGGTTTAGCCCTGGTAAGAACCACGTCTTTTGTTTGTGCAAACACATCATGATCCACAAAGAACTTCGCACGGGTTGGCGCTTTGGCATCTTTATTCAGTGTATGAAAAAACATGTTCATTGCCTCTGCGGCTGCAGTAGCTTCATCAAGCAGGGATGCATTGGTAATAGGCATATCAGTAAGATCTGCTACCATGGTCTGGAAGTTGAGTAAGCTTTCCAGACGTCCCTGGCTTATCTCAGCCTGGTAAGGGGTATACTGTGTATACCATCCCGGATTTTCAAATACATTACGCAGAATTACACTAGGCGTATGGGTATCGTAGTAGCCCTGGCCAATATAATTTTTATTCAGTTTATTCTTCAGCGATGTTTCCTTAAGCTCACTCAGATAAGCAGCCTCGCTCTCGGCAGCAGGTATGTTGAGCTTATGATCCATACGAATGCTGTCGGGCACCGTTCGGCCTATCAGATCGTCCATGCTGTCTACACCTATAGTGTTCAGCATTACCTTAGTATCATGTTCATTAGGCCCAATGTGGCGCCCTAAGAACTCCTCGCTTTGAATGGAAAATAAATTCATAAACAGTAGGCTGTCTTTAGTAATTAAAAAGAAAGTATAAAATATAAATGAGGCGCAAAGGTAATTATATTGTTGTAAATATGGGATGATAGCGGTCATAAAGTGTTTGCTGCAATATTGTATTTGTTTCAACTACGGAAAAACCTACCTGATTGGGAGGGAACAGCAGATGATGTTCATTGACTCTTAATTGCTTAATGATCTGCAAAATGAAGTAGAGAAATAGCTCAATAGTTGCAGATTGCCTTTTTTTGAACATATTAATTAATAAAAAAACGAACGCATAGTGGGAACCTAATTGTGTGCTCTCCTGACAATAATATTAAGTCGCGGCCGAGTCTCTCGAAGCGTGGCTTCTGTGCGCTAGCGAGGACTCGGGCGCATCTCGCGCAAGGTATTTCGCCCTATTCCTTTACTATGCTAAAGGCTAGCCCATAAGTCGCGTATGTCGCGGCCGACTCTCTCGAAGCGTGGCTTCTGTGCCCCAGCGAGGACTCGGGCGCATCTCGCGCAGGGTAAGCGGAGACTCGCCGGGGACGTAAAATAATGATAATCAACCACTGAATTTTTTATTAAATGATCATTAATTAT
>CAIUZK010000187.1 GCA_903903635.1 uncultured Bacteroidota bacterium | reverse complement strand
ATTTGTACCTGGCATAGTGCAGTCTTTTAATTGTTAATAATTGCGAAACGTAAGTTTTGGCCTACTAAATTAAAATTTCGGATCCTAAATAATTAGGATGACCGCACATACTGCACTATGCTTTTCTTACATAATTACTCGTGTCTTAGCAATCTCGCCAGTTTATAACTGGCGTTAGCAACTAATAAAATAAATATGCCTAAAAAATAGGAAAATCCAATTATGTATTTTATCTTTGGCCCCGTATTAAGCGATAAAAGTCCCTTAATAAATCATGGACCAATCAGGATTCCAAATTATTTGCCAAAAATCAACTTTTGAATTGCCAAAACAACCAAATACAAATTATCTCAATGGCTGCAATTCGGCAAAAAATTTATAAATCACTGAAAACCAATCAGTTGTAATTTTAAAAACTTCCGATTTCCGGAAACTTCCGGAAGCAAACCAGAAGTTTTTAGCCCAAAACCAGAAGCATCCGGAAGCAAAACCAGAAGTTTTAAGAAGTAATCCTGAAATAAGTTAAATACCAGCCCATAATAAATGATAAAATAATATGCAACAAAAATTAACTATAAAACTTATACTCAGCTAGCTGACCCTTAGGAACGTTGACGAAATAAGTTCCACCATATTGCGAAGTTATATTTCATTTATTAACTGCCATAGCTTTAGCGAAGGCATGTTTTATGAGGCGTAAAATCTGCGAATAATGAATTATTTAAAGACTTTTGCAACGAAATAAAAATGGAATAGAACGAGTAAGATGGTGGGAGTTATTTTGCCATCGTTCCTTACGCTAATTCCCAATCTCCAATCCAACAAAAAAAATATTTTTCCCATCTCTGCACTTTGAATTACATTTTCCCCTTACCTTTGCACTCCAAATCTAATATTGCTCTTTTTAAGGTTGCATTGGAAGATACTTCGGCGGCGCTGCTTCGGTGGCAAAGTCTTTAAAAGCATCGTTAACACCAAAAAAAAATTAAATGGCTAAAGAAATCAGTGGCTTTGTAAAGCTACAGGTAAAAGGCGGCCAAGCCAATCCGGCTCCGCCAATCGGCCCGGCGCTCGGCTCTAAGGGCGTCAACATTATGGAATTCTGCAAGCAGTTCAACGCTCGTACGCAGGATAAAATCGGTAAGGTTCTTCCGGTAACGCTTACAGTTTTCACCGACAAGTCTTTCGAATTTGTTATCAAGACGCCTCCTGCTGCTATTCAGCTTATGGAACTTGCCAAACAACCTCATGGTTCTAAGGAGCCTAACAGGCAGAAAGTTGGTAAAGTAACCTGGGCTCAGGTGGAGACAATTGCTACAGACAAAATGGCCGATCTTAACTGTTTCACTCTTACCAGCGCTATGAGCATGATAGCGGGTACAGCACGCAGCATGGGTTTCACTGTTGAAGGCACACCGCCTGCTGGTATCACTGTTAAGTAAAATCAAAAATTAAAAAGTAAAAGTAAATCCCGTTCCGACTTAACTTTTGATTTAACTGACATTTTTAGTTTTCATTTTTAATTTTTGATTTTGTATGGCAATCACTAAAAAAAGAAAAGCTGTAGAAGCTAAACTCGATAAAAATAAAATGTACTCATTGACTGAAGCAGCCAATGCAGTAAAAGGCATAAATCTCACCAGGTTCGATAGCTCAGTTGATGTGCATATCCGTCTTGGTGTAGATCCAAAGAAAGCAGATCAGGCTATCCGCGGTACAGTTACCCTGCCTCATGGTACAGGTAAAACCAAGCGCGTTCTGGTTCTTTGTACTCCTGATAAAGAAGCTGAAGCAAAAGCAGCAGGCGCCGATTTCGTTGGCCTTGATGAGTTTGTAAGCAAAATAGAAGGTGGCTGGACAGATGTAGACGTGATCGTGGCTACACCATCGGTGATGCCTAAGATAGGTCGTCTGGGTAAAATACTCGGTCCACGTAACCTGATGCCTAACCCTAAAACCGGTACTGTAACCAACGATGTTGCCAATGCAGTAAATGAGGTTAAGGGCGGTAAGATCGCTTTCAAAATAGACAAAGCAGGTATTATTCACGCCTCCATTGGCCGTGTATCATTTGCTCCTAACAAGATAGCTGAAAACGCACAGGAACTGGTTAATACTTTGATCCGTCTTAAGCCGGCATCGGCAAAAGGCGTTTATCTGAAGGGAATGAGCATGGCTTCAACCATGAGCCCAGGATTAAGTATTGATACTAAATCTGTAGGATAGTTAATTGCCAAATCCTGGTGAATTGAATTCCAATAGGAGTAGATGATTAACCGGATAAATGAAATGGAAAACTGATTAAATAACTCTTTGAGAATTGCGGAATATAAAACAGATATTGTTTTCACTTTTCCACACTTTCAAATTTTCAAATTAACAACATGACACCTGCTCAAAAAAATGAAGCAATAGAAGTACTTAAGGGGAAATTCTCTCAGTACGACAATTTTTATATCACCAATACCGAGTCATTAACGGTAGCACAGGTGAGCAAGCTCCGCAGGCTTTGTTTCGAAAAGAATGTAGAAATGAAGGTTGCAAAAAATACTTTGATCAAAAAAGCGCTTGAAAGCTTTAATGATTCAAAATATACCGGAGTTTATGATTCACTTCATGGCGTAACTGCGCTCATGTTCTCTGATTCACCAAAGGAACCAGCTCTTATTCTGAGCTCATTCCGCAAGACCAATAAAGACAAGCCGGTTCTTAAAGCGGCTTTGATAGGTACTGATGTATTTTCTGGCGATGACCAGCTTAAAGCACTTACCAGCATCAAAACCAAGAACGAGCTTATCGGCGAAATCATTGGCTTATTGCAATCTCCTGCTAAACGCGTTCTGGCTGCATTGTTGCACCACCACGAGTCGAAAGCAGAAGCAGTTGCAGAAGCGTAATTATCAATTTCCAATGTCACAATTTCCAATTTCCAATTGGATGACGTGAAAAAGAATTAAGTATATAATAAACAATAAAAAGTTCTTTGAAATGAGAGAGTTAGGAAAAGGAAATGTCATTGCTGACAAATCTTTTGAACTGGCTCTAGGTATTGTAGACTTTAGTGAGTTGCGGGTAAACAACAGGAAATCAGCAATAGCAAATCAAATACTTCGATCAGGTACTGCACCTGGAGCGCTTGTGGCTGAAAGCCAGAACGCTGAGAGCAGGGCAGATTTCATTCATAAAATGAAAATTGCCCTTAAAAGAAGCAAATGAAACTTGTTATTGGCTTACCCTTTGTGAAAAAAGCCCTCACTTACCATCTAATAATGAACTTAAAGCACTTTGTGAAGAGGTAATTAAAATACTCTCTGAAATTGTTGCAAGTACAAAAGATAATAAATAAGGTTTGCAGTATCAAAGAACAAATAACCGGGAAGATTTGATTTTCGACATGAGTTTCGGAATTTCCGCAATTGGAAATTGGAAATTGGCAAATTGGAAATTATTTTTTTCAAATCAACACAGGGCTTCCAAGACCAACAATAAATTTATTGAAAAAAAGTAAACAAATTTTAAAACAACATTAAAACATAATACAATGGCAGACTTAAAAGCATTAGCCGAACAATTAGTTTCTCTTACAGTTAAAGACGTACAGGAACTGGCTAACATATTGAAATCAGACTACGGTATAGAACCAGCTGCTGCTACAGTGGTTGCTGCTGCTGGTGGCGGAGACGCTCCTGCTGCTGCTGCTGAAAAGAATTCTTTCAATGTAATATTGAAGAACGCAGGCGCTTCTAAACTGAACGTTGTGAAAACAGTTAAAGACCTTACAGGTCTTGGACTGAAAGAAGCTAAGGAACTGGTAGACGGCGCTCCTAAAGCAGTTAAGGAAGGTGTAAGCAAGGGCGAAGCTGAAGATATCGCAGGCAAGCTGAAAGATGCTGGCGCTGAAGTTGAAATCGTTTAATTTTATATTCTTATATAAAAACATTAACCCCCGCCTGGTGCGGGGGTTAAGTGTTTTAAGTTTATCCTAACATTGATATAGATTTTTATGATAAGAAACAGGGAGGAGGTGGGGCAGGGTATTGTACCGTAAATTTAGCTATTTCAACTTGCCATAATACACATTGTCTATCAGTTCGCCACTCGATATCCTGAAGTTTTTTCTAAGCAAGCCTTCGGCCTCAAAACCGTTTTTCTCTGCGATTTTCCTGCTCGAATGGTTATCGACCGATGTAATGATGAATAACCGGTTCATTCCCAGCTCCTCAAAACCATACCTTACAGTTGCTTCAAGCGCCCTGGTCATGATACCTTTACCTTGCAGGCTTTTATCAATAAAGTAGGCTAATTCAGCCTTAGGAACCCGCCAATCGATGTTTTTAATAAGGATCATTCCCTGCAGTAGATTATCCTTATCTTCTAAAACCAGGATGAATTGTTCCTTTCGGGCTTCCATTCCCAGATACTGATCCACATATTTAAACGAGCTATCCAGGTTGGTTATAGCTGAAGAAGTAACCGGGAAATAGTCCACAAGCCTTTGCCTGTTCCTGTTTATCAGTTCAAGCAATTTCGCACCATCATTAGTTGTCAATAGCCTGAATTTGAAGTCCTTAAAATGTTGTTTCATGGTAGCTTTTATGCGAATTTAATATTCCAATACTCAGCCTGCATAAATGCAAATGCTTGAAGAGTTTAATAAAATATAAAAACCCCCGATTTCGGGGGTTTTTATATTTTGCATTATAAGCAAATTATTTTTTGTCAGCTGCTTTCTTTTCGCCGCCTGTTTTCTTAGGAGCTTTTTCCTTCTTAGGAGCTGGAGCTGGTTTAGTAGCATCGGCTGGCTTAGTAGCATCAGCTGGTTTAGCTGCATCAGCTTTCTTAGGAGCTTTCTTTTTCTTTTCAGTTTTTGGAGCATCCTTAGCTGGTTCTCCTGCTGGAGCTGCTGCTTCTTTTTTAGGAGCTTTTTTCTTGCCCTCTTTTTTAGGAGCTGCATCCTGTGCGAAACTTATTGAACCCATTACGAAAAGGGCCATTGCTAGTGTGAAGATTTTTTTCATTTTTTTGGTTGATTTTGCGCAAATGTATATTGTAATTCCCTTATTTGCAAAAAAAACGATCATTTTTTTTCGTTTTGTGATTTTGTTATACTTTCTGAGCGCTCGTTATTTGTTCAGATTGCCATATCAAATCGTTACTTTTGCAACCGAAATAAAACCATACAATCTTGACTCCTAACCTTAATGACCGATATAACCTAAGAGGGGTATCTGCCCAAAAAGAAGATGTACATAAGGCGGTAGCCAAATTAGATAAAGGGTTGTTCCCAAATGCTTTCTGTAAAATATATCCCGATTACTGGGGTTATGACCCTGATTTCTGCAACCTGATGCATGCCGATGGTGCGGGTACCAAATCCATTCTGGCTTATATGTACTGGAAGGAAACCGGGGATCTGAGCGTATGGGAAGGGATAGCCATTGATAGTATTGTGATGAATATTGATGATCTCCTCTGTGTCGGGGCAACAGGCCCTTTTACTTATTCTTCTACAATAGGTCGTAATAAACACCTGATTCCGGGTGAGGTTATTTCAGAAATCATCAACGGTACGCAGCGATATTTTGACAGGCTAAAGGAATACGGCATCGATAGCTTCCTGCTGGGAGGCGAAACTGCCGATGTGGGCGATGTGGTGCGTACAGTTATTGTAGATGGTACTATGGCCTGCAGGATGAAGCGTAGTAAACTGATCACGACCGAAAATATGAGGCCGGGAGATGTGGTTGTATCATTAGCCAGTTATGGCCAGGCCACCTACGAGGATGAGTATAACAGCGGTATGGGAAGCAATGGTTTAACCAGTGCACGCCATGAGATGCTGAAGCATGAATATGCCCTTAAATATCCTGAAAGCGTTGATCCTGGTTTGCCTCAGCATGTAGTTTATAATGGCAGTTATGGGCTTACAGATGCAACTGAAACGCCGCTGAATGTGGGTAAGATGCTGCTTTCGCCTACACGCACCTATGCTCCTGTTGTGTTAAGTATATTAGACCAGTTTGCTGATAACATCAATGGTATTATACACTGCAGTGGTGGTGGGCAGAGTAAATGCTTGCATTATCTGCCGTCACCTTTAAGGGTTGTAAAAAACAATTTATTGCCTGTGCCTCCTTTGTTTAAAATGATACAGGCCTCTGCCGGAACCGAGTGGCGGGAAATGTACCAGGTTTTTAATATGGGACAAAGACTGGAGATATTTACTGATATTGATACCGCTGAAGGAATAATTATGACTGCTGCAAATTTTAAAATCGATGCACAGGTGACGGGTTATGTAGAAAAAGCTGAGTGTAAAGAAGTCATAATTGAAAGCCCGACAGGTACTTTTAGTTATAAATAGAAGAGGAAAAATCTGAATATTTAGTGTTTTATCAAAAAAAACTATAAAAAATCAGCATTTTGTGGAGTTTGGCATAAAATGTGTTGCAGGTAATTCAGGAATATTTTTTTAGCTTGTTGCCAATGAAATTCGTCAATATTTTGATTTTTTTAGTGTCGTTGCTACCAGCCAAATTATTGGCTCAGGATAAAATATATAAAAAAGATGGTCGGGAGATAGCGGCTGTCATCAAAAGTATAGATGCCGATAAAATAAATTATAAGCGATTCGACAACCAGGATGGTCCTGATTTCAGTATAGAAAAAAGCAAGGTTTTATGTATTGTTTATCAAAACAATACTGTCGATAATCTGGGCAATAAATTGGTTGAAAAAAAACTAAAGCGCATCACGCAAAAAACAGCGAAACCCGTTGAGGAGAAATCGCATTCAGGTCACAATTTAATATCTGTATTGCCGGTTGTTTATACTAAAACACATGATGGAACTTTCAGTGATTTTGGTTTCGGATTATCCTACGAACATTCCTTCGATAAATTGGGGCATTTGAATTTTGTGATACCGGTAATTATTAATTTTTCTAGCAGTCATGATTTTTCGAATATACAATCCTATTACACCTATTACAATGGTAATTATGTTACCACGAAATACGGCACGTATAATTCGTTTTTTGTTATGCCGGGTTTTAAATACTATACTTCATCCATTAATTCACCTATTCGTTATGCAATTGGGTTGTCTGCCGTATTGCTTGCCGGAACTGAACCTTCAGGGGCGTATATCGACAATTCCAATACAATCAGCGATCCTGTTGGCGACCATAATTATACTGAGTTGGGCTTTATGATAACAAATTCTTTGGCGGTAAGGGTTTCAAAGAAAATTGATATTGGAATTGATGCCAATGTTGGTATACCTTTATTGAGTAACCGCCTGAGGGATATCGGATATAATGATTTTACTCAAGGTTCCTGGTTTCAGTTTGCACTAAAAGCCGGATATAGATTTTGATACTAGAAGATTAATTTTTTAATTCATACTCAAAAACCAAATTATGACAGCAAGAACATTTTTATCACTATTCTTATCAGTGGCCCTATGTAGCAGTACTTTTGCCCAGGAAAACAATGGCCGCAACTTTGATAATAAAGTTGCGCAGCCCAAAATGTTACCCAACATTGTGTCACTGGCGCCTTTGCAGTTCAGCGAAAACGGTTTGGGTGTAGGATTTAGCTATGAACGCATGTTGGATAAATCCAACTACATTTCTTTTTATTTACCGCTCATTGCCACATTTGATCTCAATAATGGTACCTATACGGATTTGAATGGACTTAGACATAATGGTAACTCGGATGCCATGTTTTATTGCATGCCAGGTATTAAAGTTTATCCTACCGGAGCCGAGGGTTTAATTAAATTTGGAATAGGCCCCTCAATTGTTATCGGAGCCGGACAGAAATCGGAAAAAGTATATAACGGGCCCTATGGAGCCATTTCCGGTTATAATGTCAACGATCACCAGGTAGTAGGTATGATCATAAATAATTCACTTAATATCAATACTTCAACCCACATTTACCTGGGGCTGGATTTTGGATTTGGTATTACTTATTTCAGCAGATCGGCTGGCCTTAATGATGGAACAAACGGATTAGTTTCAGGTAGTTTCAAAATAGGATACAGGTATTAAGAAATCAGGCAGAAATAATTTAATGATTTCATCAAATCATTGAGATCTGATCAGGTTTCCTAATAATAAGGCCCGCAAAATGCGGGCCTTATTATTAGGATTCTATTTCTGACTTTTATAACAGGCAATAGTTATAATATTGTTTCCAGATCAATTCAACGGATTAGCAAGCATGTGGAATACAGAGCCAATATTTAATAAAGTAGATGAAGCGGGAACAGCATTTATATGTGCCTGTAAACGGTAGGTCATTGTCGTCTTTACAAAATAATTCTTCAGGTTGACGTTTTTATTGGTCGACAGATTAATGGTTGATTGACCTTTTGGCACACTATATAGCCAGGCCACCATTACTTCCGGCTGTCCATCGGCTGAAATATACAATTGCACCGAATCCAGAAAATCGAAATTCTGATTGGCGGGCGCCGCAAGCTGCAATGAAAGTGATTCCAGATCTACATTGATGATCATATTAGCCGCAGTATGATACTGTGCAATGTATTGGGCCGAATTGGTTGCAAATGAGACCGATGGCAGCGATATAGATAAACCTCCTGCCGGCAGTGCTGCACCGGCGGTATCAACACTTAATGGTGGTATGGCAATTTGCGCTGTATAGGGAATGTCTACGTTAATGTTGGCTATCTGCTTTAGTTTACTGCAGCCTGCAAAAAATGCAATTAATGCCACGGATCCGACGATCATTAGTTTTTTCATAATGTAGTGATTTGGTTCAAACAGTGTAATGCAAAAGGTGTGCCGTAATAGGCGAATTATGATTAATTTCGCAAACTTTTATACTTTGATGACAAAGACAGTCGCATTTCATACGCTAGGTTGCAAGCTTAATTTCTCCGAAACATCAACACTCTGCAGATCGCTGGAGGCTGAAGGTTTTGTGAAAAAGGATTTTGAGGAGTGTGCCGATGTATATGTTATCAATACTTGTTCGGTTACCGAAAATGCTGATAAAGAATGCCGGTATATTGTAAGGGGAATTCAACGCAGGGCTCCTGAGGCAATGGTGGTAATTACTGGTTGTTATGCTCAGTTAAAACCACAGGAAATAGCCAATATAGAGGGCGTGGATCTTGTACTTGGCGCTGCCGAAAAATTCAACCTTGGCGCACATCTCAGCCAGTTGACCAAGGGTGGCAATGAAGGTGGTGGCGCTAAAATATGCTCCTGTGATATTGAAGAGGTGGCGGGTTTTAATAGCTCATTCTCATTGGGCGATCGCACACGTGCATTCCTGAAGGTTCAGGATGGCTGCGATTATAACTGCAGTTTCTGTACCATTCCGCTTGCACGTGGTCATAGCCGAAGTGACAGTATTGCAGGCGTGCTGACCAATATGCAGGAACTGACCGACAGTGGTATTAAAGAAATTGTGCTTACAGGTATTAATCTGGGCGATTTTGGCAAAGGCAATGATGGTGGAAAACCAGGCAGTAATTTTTACGAACTGATACAGGCCATGGATGCGGTAGCGGGTATTTCCAGGGTACGGATATCTTCTATAGAGCCCAACCTGCTTACAGATGATATAATCAGTTTTGTGGCCCAATCCAGGCGGTTTATGCCGCACTTTCATATCCCATTGCAAAGTGGCAGTGATAAGATACTGGGTGCCATGCGCCGGCGATACAAGAGGGAGCTATATCAGGATCGGGTGGATGCTATAAAGCAACTTATGCCACATTGCTGCATTGGCGCTGATGTTATTGTAGGTTTCCCCGGTGAAACGGACGACGATTTTAAGGATACTTTTGATTTTTTACATCAATTGGATATTTCTTACCTGCACGTATTCACCTATTCTGAAAGGCCCAATACACTTGCCGCAGAGATGATAGGTATTGTTCCTGTGCATGTTCGCAATACACGCAATAAAACCTTGCGCAATTTATCATATCAGAAGATGCAATATTTTACTGCACAACATGCTGGCACTACCAGGCCGGTACTATTCGAAAAAGCCCCGAAGGATGCTTTAATGGAAGGCTTCACAGACAACTATATTAAGGTTCAGACACCATATCAAGCTGAGTGGGCCAATCAGTTAGTTGACTGGGTTATTTAGGGCTTGTGCAACAATAAGTCGTACAATAGTGGCATAGTTGTTTTTCTTTTTTTCAAGATGCCAAAACTGCGAATAGCAAGCCCTATTTAAAGATTTGGCAACGCCGAAAAAATGGGAAAGAATAGGTCAATATGTACGAGTTATTTTTGCACATGCCCTTAGTACTACTTCCCTGATTTATTGGTTATTTGAAATACAGTTTCTACCAGCCGGGTATGGTTTCGGGCAGGAAAATTATTTTGCCGGCCATTCCAACCCTTTTTCTTTCTGTTGCATTTATAATGGTATAAACAATTTTAACAGACCTGATTCGGAGAAATGCAGTAACTTTTTCAGGAATTCAAAGACCATAAACTTCTATTGAGAGTTGAGCTTTTACATACCATGGATGAGGCTAAACTGGTGAAATGTTGTAAAGACAATGATCCTGCCGCCCAAAAAATGCTCTACAGTAAGTATGTAGAGCGCATGATGGTGGTATGCCTGCGATATATAGCCAATAAGGAAGATGCCAAAGAAGTATTGATGGACGGATTCCTTAATTTCTTTAAGAATATGGAGCGGTTCTCATGGCAGGGTGAGGGTAGTGTGCAGGCCTGGCTTAAAAAAATTGTGGTTAACCAATGCCTTATGCATCTGCGTAAACGACAAACCCTTTTTGTAATGCATGATGATGTAGTCCATAATGAATTTGCAGACAATCAGGAGAATGCACTGGATATGCTAAACGCACGGGAAATTATGGCCTTGATAAATGATTTGCCATCAGGATGCCGTACCGTTTTTAATCTTTATGTGTTTGAGGGCATGAATCACAGGGAGATAGGCGTGCTGTTGGAAATTTCTGAAAGCACCTCGAAATCACAATTGCACCGTGCAAGAACCATGCTTAAGCAAACAATTTTGCAAACAAGTTAAACTGAGAATATGATTCCGGAAAATGAAAAGCGGCTGTGTGATAAGATGGAACAGGCATCATTAGATGAACTGATGCCGGAATTTGATAAACAGCAGGAGTGGTTGCAACTTGCCAGTCAATTACAGCCTGCCAAAAAGAAAGTTATTCCTGTATGGTGTTATGCAGCAGCTATTCTTGTATTGATCCCATTAGCTGCGATTACCTGGTATTTATCGACCGGAAATGGTAACCAGTCTTCAGTGAAAAACAATAATGATAGCAGTTCGGAAGCAAGAGGAGTAGTAATAGTTAAAGATGAAACAGGGGATATTGGTAAAGGACGTGTTGATACCTCTTCAGTGTCTATAGCTACTGTGCCGGTATCAAAGAGAAATTTATTGCAGGATAATGATGGTAAAAAGGTGATGGCTGGCGATATTATTTATAATAATACTGATTGCCCTATAGAATTACGAATCAGTCAGACTATGAGTTGCCCGGACAACCAACCCAAGGCAATATCGAGCAGCAGCACATTGGAACCGGACCAGAAGGGGAAAATAAATTATAGAGATAGTACTGCAATAGCCAGGAATTGTTCGCTAACCATAAAGGAGATTGAGATAAGGAGTATTGCCACAGGAGAAGTAATACTGCTCAATGCCCATTCCATACCATCCACAGCACAGGAGGTATTCAGGTATATTACCAGGGAGAAAACCGGGGATGTGTTAGCTGGTAATTTCAATTATGATTGCGAAAAAAGGCACCGGAAACATAGCCTGAGGCTGGAAAACCGTGATGGGAACCTGATATTGGAATAGATGAGGCAATAAGTCGTAAAACAGGATCTGCATTTTTTATTCGACTGATTTTTAAAGTTCATTTTACAATCTGCAAATTGTACAGTTATGCCTGTGGCATATTCACTGGCGCAAATATTTCCATAATGCCAAACCAGATTTCTTTACCTGCAAATGCAGGATTCAACTGTTATTGCTAACACTATAAAACTTTTTGAAAATGAAAAAATCCACCTTGATCATCGCAATCATTTTATTTGCTTTTTTTAAAACTTTATCGGCCAGGGATGGATACCATATCAACCTGAAAATGCCTGACGTAAAGGACTCAATGGTCTACCTGGTGCATTATTATGGACAGGGAAGACCACACATCTATCTTACTGATTCAACCCTGTTTGATAACAAAGGGCATGCTGTTTTCGATAGCAAAAGAGCTGATTTTACAGGAGGCATTTACATTGTACTCCTGAAAGATAAATCGCAAACTAATTTTGAACTCATACTAAATAAGGGTGATGAGATTTCGATTACAGCCAGAAGGGATGAACTTCCGGGAGGTATTATTTTCAAAGGTTCACCCGAGAATGAACGGTTTAAACTATACGAAGACTTTATTGCCGGGTTTGCAGCGGAGCAGAAAAAGCTGGAAGCGGAATTCAGAGCGGCTTCCACTTCATCCGATTCGGCGGCGGTGCGCACCAAAGCCGTTGCTTCCTCTAAATCGCGGTTAAAGTATACACGCGATTATGTCAAAGCCTATCCGGGAACTATACTTGCGGCAGTATTCAATGCAATGGAGGTACCGGAAGTGTCCGAAGGGCAACATTTGCTGGAAGATGGCATTACCAAAGATTCCACTTTTGCTTACCGGTATTACAAGATGCATTACTGGGATAAGTTCAACTTTCAGGATGACAGACTCATTTACAGTCCTGTTTATGATGCTAAAATTGAGGAGTATATTAGCAAGCTGGTATTGCCATGGCCCGATAGCCTGGAAAAAGAATGCGACATGCTGCTGAGAAAGGCAAGGGGTACAAAAGACATGTTTCATTACACCTTGTTCTGGCTCACGAGGTATGTGGAAAACAGTAAGGTAATGGGTATGGATGAAGTGTTTGTGTACCTTGTTGAGAACTATTACATGAAGGGCGATGCATTCTGGCTTAGTAATGAAGAGTTGCAAAAATATATAGACAGGGCCAGGGCAATTGCACCCAATGTAATAGGTAATATAGCTCCCGAAGTAAGGCTACCTAATGTGATAACCCAAAAAAGTGAATCCCTGCATGCAATTAAATCACGGTATACATTGCTTGTATTTTATTCCCCGACCTGCGGCCACTGTCAGCATGAAATACCATTGCTTGATTCGCTTTATGAGGCTGTATTAAAAAACAAAGGCGTGAGTGTGTTTACAGTTGCTACAGAAGGAGATGAAAAGGCTATAACTGATTTTTTGGTAAAACAGGGTATAGATAAAAAGTGGACCAATACCTGGGACCCTGACCATACCAGCGACTGCCGGAATAAGTATGATGTATACAGCACCCCTACCATTTACCTGCTTGATGAAAAGAAAATTATCAGAGGTAAGCGGCTTGATCATTCCAATGTTGCAGGTTTAATTGAAATGCTGGAGAAGAAAAATATTCCAAAGCTTTAGGGTTTCCCGGATCATTTTATGGGATTGTGAATAATACCTTCTTTATTATCTTCACGCTATGTTTCGTTTTGCATTAATTTGGTTTGCAGGTTATTTTGCCATTACAGGCCAGGTCTATGCACAGTCGTGTAAAACAGATGCACCTTGCATATATACCAGGGAGGCGCTCCGGAAATCAATAGATAGTGATGCACGAAACAAATTGGTAGCATTGAAGAAACTCATTCCGGATCTGGTATTGGATATCCGTTATGCTACCACCAACAATTTCACTAAAACCATTTTGTATCATCATCCGGTAGCCTGTCTCAGGCGGGAACCTGCCATGGCGCTTAAACAGGTTCAGGAAGAGCTGAACAGGAAAGGATTATCGTTGAAGCTGTTTGATGGTTTTCGGCCTTTTGCTGTTACCTGCAGGATATGGCAACTGGTTCCCGACAGGCATTATGCGGCAAATCCGAGAAAGGGGAGCAACCATAACCGTGGTGTGGCGGTAGATATTACACTGGTCGATATGAAAACCGGCATGGAATTGAATATGGGAACACCTTACGACAACTTTACAGATACCGCTCACCTGGATTTTTACAATTTGCCGGCCGATGTTTTAGCCAACCGCAAATTGCTGAAAACTGTAATGAGAAAATATGGCTTTGACATTGTGCCGACTGAATGGTGGCATTTTCAGTGGAAGAACAGGGCTGGTTACGAAATGATCGATCTGGATTTTGATGCCCTGAAAGAATTTATAGACTAAATTGCTGTTAGCAAATAAGTTTTACTTTCTTTACTTTCACACCTTAGGAATTTATTTTCTTATTACCCAGGAAATGGTGTGAGGCTTTGTCGAAAAAAATAAATCAATATCATAATAGTGGTGCAGACGCCATAAATAAAGTGCAACCGGCTGCGGATAGCGGGAGCAATGCTTTTGTTTTACCATCCAGGCGGAAGCTGATTGTTTTTCTGATACTTATTTCGTTAGGGTTGTATGCCAACACATTGATGAATGGATTTGTGATGGATGATGTTAGTGTGATTGAAAAAAACACTTATGTCGGTAAGGGTATCGCAGGTATTCCTGAGTTAATGGTAACACCCCGCCTTGCTGGTTTTGAAAAGATCGTAAATGATAATTACAGGCCATTGTCTCTGGTTATGTTTGCGGCAGAATACCAATTCTTTGGCGCGAATCCTTTCATTGGCCACCTGTTCAATTTACTTTTCTTTGCCGGCTGCGTGGTGCTTCTTTTCTTGTTTACCGATAGATTATTTCAGGGAAAACAAACCGGAATAGCCTTAATTGCAGCCCTGCTGTTTGCCCTGCACCCTATACATACCGAGGTTGTAGCTAATATCAAAAGCCGGGATGAGATCATGTGTTTCTTCTTCGCATTGGCATCATTGATTACGTTTTTGAAATTTGCTGATACAGGAAAGCCGCTTAAGTTATGGATGGGCGCAGTACTCCTTATGCTGGCCTTTCTCTCCAAGGAAAATGTTATCTCCTTTCTTGTCATAATACCGGTTGTGTTCCTGGTTTACTATAGCTGCCAGAGAAACCGGAGGTTATGGATCATTTCTGTTTCCTGTCTGGTTTCGCTAAGTTTTCTGTTTATCCGGTATGAAGTACTTAAGGGACACGATTCTTCGGCCATACCTTTTCTCGATAATCCACTGGTTACTGCGCATTATTTTTCAGAACGGCTACCGACTGCAATTTTTGTTTTGGGCAAGACCCTGAAACTGTTAGTTGTGCCTTATCCTCTGGTGTGCGATTATAGCTATAACAGCATTCCGGTTGTAGGGTGGGGTAATTTGTGGGTTTTATGTTCGCTCGCAGTTTATGTCTCTATGCTGGTACTGGTAATCCGGCGTTTCCTGAAAAAATCCCCCGATCCCTTAACCTTTGGCATCATCTTCTATTTTGCCAATCTTGCCTTGTTTTCAAATATCCTTTTCACGGTTTATTCAGAAATGGCGGAACGGCTCATGTTCTTTGCCTCGGCTGGTTTCTGTATTATGCTGGCTGCTTTAATTTTTGAAGGAGCTGCCAGGGTTGGTGTTATACTTAATGACAAACTTCCGGTAAAATTATTGTACCTGCTTGTCCCTGTTTCTTTGGTGTTTGCCGTAATCACGTTCAACCGGAATGGAGACTGGAAATCCAATTATGATTTGTTCAGTACAGATATCAAGAAAATGCCCGAAAATGCCCGTTTATGGCATTCTTATGGTTCTATATTACTCTTTCCTCAGGCTGAGATTATGGATGATACAGTGGATGCAACTCAACGCACAAAGGATGGGTTAGCTGCATGGTACAGATCAATAGCTATTTATAATGATAATTTCAAGGTTCACTTAGACCTGGGTAATTATTACAGGGGAAACCGGCAATATGATTCGGCAGAAAAACAGTTGAAAGAGGCCTACAGACTATTGCCAGGTTCTCCGGTGGTGGTCAGTGACCTTGGGTATGTATATTTTTGTGAGCAGAAGTATACCGATGCACTTACCCTGGCTAAATCAGCAATGATCAAAGATAATAAAAATGCCCTAATTTATAATAATATTGGCATGTGCTATGTTCAGATGCAAGTTTACGATTCCGCGCTACAATCCTTTAAAAGGACCTTGCAATTAGATCCTGAAAATGCTATGGCAAAAGAATATATTGGCAAACTCACACTGGAATTGAAAAACAGGGATACTTTAAAAATGAATAAATAAGCATGGATTTTTAAGGCCGGAAATAAGCTATTTCTTATTATTCAGCACACTTGCCGGAAGTTCATTAGGCTTGCCTTTGGGGGCCGGTTCAATATCTTTCTGGAAGAACTCAAAACACCTCCGGAATATCTTACCAAAAACAAACTGCTGGATCATAACTGTATCCTTATTATTGTTGATAACAGCATACAGGCGGTCGGCATCATAATCATCCGGTACACTTATGTCTGAACCGGAAATGTTTTTACTGCGCCTGTTGAGCGCCATCCAATAAATATCGGCATGTTGATGCTGACCATGCATGCCCACAAGGTCTATGGATGATTGTTTTGGAGCAGTTTTAAAAGTGGTGTCATTATCTGGTAATCCGTTCAGGAAGCCCTCGCAGTTTACATTTTTAAAATAACTAAGATACAGATTGGCCCTGTGCAGGTTAGGGGTATCCATATGCTTGGTGAAATTAGTATCTCCCTTTACTATGATCTTTCCATTTTCCCTGATCACCTCAAACGAGTTCAAAGACTTGTCAGCGTATTGAACCGATACACTTTTTATTTCACTCTCCGGCAGGTCGAAAACTGTTCTGTCGCGCCAATCCCTGAGGCTGGTCGTGAACCGGGAGGTAAGGTATCCATTGAATCCGGGAACCTGAACCACATAAGGTGTAGAGGCCCCCTCAAGCAGCATATTGGTACCTGTATTATTTACTGCAACTCCTCCTACATAAAAAACCTTCATTTTCTTACCGGCACGGTCATATACTTCTACTTTAATGCCACTTGCCGCAAGATCTTTAATAACATTTTCAAGGGCATTTTTGGTTACGGGTACAACAGCGGTTTCTCTGTAAAGTGTAGTTAATAATAGTTCAAGCGTACTTCTAAGCGCCTTGTATTGTTTGTTGATTATCCATCCCGAATCAGAACGTTCAGCAAGGATAGATTCGCCATTATATGCTACAAGATATAAACGGCCAATGGATGCGGTATCCTTAATAGTAAAACCAGCCTCCGAAGAACTGTATGGACTGTCGCCACTACGAATCAGGAAAAGGTATATGCCCAATCCCAGCACTACCAGAACGGTGAGATACAATATTGTTTTACGCATTGTTTTTATCCGGGTTTACATTATTAGGTTTAGTTTCATAGTGTCTTTTCCTGAAGAAGAAATAAGCAGATGCAAATACAAGTATTAATCCAACAGGTAAGCCAACATTTACAAATTGCCATGTGCTTTTTTCTTCTTTTACGCGTCCCATATCCAGCAACCGCAACTTCATTTCTTTTGACCGGGCTTCTAAAACTCCCGATTTATCCGTTAAGTACTCAAGGCAATTTAACAGGAAGTCGCGGTTGGCAAAAAACTCATGTGTCCATGGGTAGTATCCCATTGGTTGAACGCCGTCACGATTGTTATAGCCATTGATGAACATATCGCCTACGCTTGTTACAATTACACTGGTTGCACTGTCACATGCAACTTTATATGGTTGCTTCAGCGTGTCAGCTAAATATTTTAAAAATTCAGGAGCCAGTTTGTTTTCAAAAGCAGACCGGAATTTCCCTTCTGCCAGCACTGCTACCGGAAGGTAGGATTTATTGAACATTTCCTCCTTTACCTGGTAGTTCATCATACTCAGGCTCACCCTTACCGGGGCGGCTGATTTCAGACTATATTTGGAGGTTTGCAACAGGATTGTTTTTTTGATAAAGCCACTTTTAATAGTATCAATACTATTTGTGAATCCTGCGCGGATAAAGGCCATATTCCTTACAATAGGATGATCGGTAGTGGGGTTAAGCCTGGGGAAGTATATCCAGTCATGCATTTCAGGCTTACCATCATTCATAGTACGTGGCAGCGGCAGGTTTTCCTTATCTTCAACCAGGTCCTTATTTACACGCAGGCCAAACTTATAAATAATCTCATCCAGGTCCAGGTTCCTGTCCATGGCAATTATCTGTGGCGGATGCAACCTGAGGCTATCCAATGAAGCATCCAGCATGTTCAGAGAAAACAGGGCATGGCCCCCTTTCATTATGTATTGGTCTATTTTTAATTTCTCCGGACCGCTGAAGGGTATTGTAGGCTGTGCTATAATAATCGCATCATACGCGAGAGAAATATCGTTAACCCGCACCAGATCCACGGTATCCATCCAGTAATGGCGGGATACAGCGGAGATCATATCATAGGTTGTCGCACCCAGTGGTTCGCCATTACCAATAAGGTAAGCAATGTGAGCCACATCACGCCTGCTCATCTGGTTCAGTGCATTGGCAAACTTATATTCCAGGATTGTTTCAGCGTATGAGATCTTTTCTTCTACTGTATTGTTGCCCGAAATATCCTCAGTTAACTTTATAGGCATTTCCCGCCCATTATAAGTCACCAGTGCATAGGGGAAAAATACCTTCATCGAATATTCGTCATCATCAGCAGTGCGCAATTCAGTAACAACTATACCTTTCTGTTTCAGGTCGAGCGCTATCTGTTTACGTTCATTGTCGTTTTTTCCTTCAAAGGGATCGGTAAAACGGAAAATGATCTTATTGCCAGCAATATCCTTAAATGAACGAAGCCGCTCGCGCACTGCTTCCTGCAGACGCTGTAAGCCAGCCGGGAATTTGCCTTTGAGGTATACATCCACAACGGCAACTTCCTTCATGTTTTTAAGAAGCTTTACCGTAGGTTCAGAAAGTGTAAATCTCTTTTCCTTGGTAAGGTCTATGCCAGAATGGAAATAAGAAGCCAGCACATTGATGCAAATCAATATTGCCGCCATGATCACCAGCCTGATGGTGGCCTGTGAGTTACGCTGGTTCTTATTTTCTTTTTTTTCTGCCATATAAAATCCTGAATACTTAATCCGGTACCTGTTAAGAATGATATTATTACCAGATGCCAGTTCTATACATTATCTTCTTCTGCTCAACGAGTACCTTGTAAGTGAAACAAATAATGTGATCACTGACAAAAAGTAAATTACATCTCTTGAATCGACTAATCCCCTGCTGATGGAGTTGTAATGAAATTCCATGCCTATCATACTCAGGTAATAGTCTATACCTTCTGAAAATTTAGGCAATTTGCTTAGCTGTTCAAAGCCGGTATAAAACAAATAGCAGGCCAGCAATGCAATAAGGAACCCCACTACCTGGTTGGATGTAAGCGATGAGCAGAATATGCCCACAGCGCCAAAAGTAGCTGCAAGGAAAAACAAGCCAATGTAAGAACCGATAATTGCGCCCCAGTCAAGACCTACATCCGGAAAGGATAGGTTATTGATCGTATATACATAAAAGAATGTGGGTATCAGCGCAAAAATAATCAGGGAGAGTGTAGCAAAATACTTGCCCAGTATGATCTCCAGATCTGTTACTGGCTTGGTAGATAACCATTCAATAGTGCCAGTCCTGAATTCATCGGCAAATGAACGCATTGTTACAGACGGAACCAGTAAAAGCAACAACCATGGCGCTATTTCAAAAAAACGATCCATGGAGGCATAACCAAAACCGAGAATGCTGTAATCGGGAATGATCCAGAGAAACAAGCCACATGCAGCTAAAAACACCAGCAGTGCTACATAGCCAACTATGGAACTAAAAAAAGAATTTATTTCTTTAATATAAATACTGCGCATCAGTTAAGCCTGTTCTGAACGGGCAAATATAATAAAAGGAGTACGGTTTCACTATTCTGAAGGAAATCGTAAAAGTTAAAATTTTGCTTTATTTAATCAACGTCACTTACGAATAAAATCTATCATTGCTTTTAGCTGTATGTTTTTTACTTACTTACTTACTTACTTACTTACTTACTTACTTACTTACTTACTTACTTACTTACTTACTTACTTACTTACTTACTTACTTACTTACTTACTTACTTACTTACTTACTTACTT
>CAIUZK010000186.1 GCA_903903635.1 uncultured Bacteroidota bacterium | reverse complement strand
TCACTGAGTATGGCTATGCCTTGAACAATCATGCTTGTAAGACGAGGTAAAAATCGAATGCTGATAGTAGCGGTAGTGCTGGGTAGGTGGTTATGTCCACTTTGTTGCTGAATTTCTCAGCTCTGTGAATCAGGAACAACGTGCCACAAAAAAACCGGCCACAAAAAATGCAGCCGGTCTCAATTTTATATTCGAAGATTAATTTATTGCCTTCATCAAACTGTCCCATTCCCTTTTCACCCACCTCTTAAACTTAAAGCTCATCAGGCACATTACCGGAACAAGTATGAGTGTAAGGAATGTGGCAAAGCTCAATCCGTAGATCATGGTCCATGCGAGGGGAGCCCAGAAATCGGCGCTGTCGCCACCAAAGAATATGTGCGGGCTGAAGTGGCTGAACAATGATGCAAAATCAATGTTCATACCTACTGCGAGCGGAATAAGACCCAGTATTGCCGCGATAGCGGTAAGCAATACCGGCGTCATACGGGTTCGGCCTGCCTCAATAATGGCATCTGTTTCGCTCATGCCTTCTGCCAGCATCAGGTCCATAAACTCAACCAATAATATACCATTTCGCACTACCACACCTGCCAGCGCCACAATACCAATACCGCTTATGGCAATAGATAGTGGCGTGCCAAAGATACCCATACCGAGGAATACGCCTATCAGGCTGAATACCACCTCGCTCATAATGATTACGGTTTTGCTGATGGAGTTAAACAACAATATCAGTATCAGAACTATCAGCGCCATTGATATTCCAAATGCCTTGCCAAGGAAGCTCATGGTCTCAGCCTGATCTTCCTTCTGGCCTCCCATTTTCAGCGTAATGCCCGAGGGGGTTTTAAAATTATTCATTTCGGCCTGCACTGCTGCCACCACCTCATTCGGGTTAAATCCGCTGATAACGTTGGATGACAGACTAATGTACCTCTTCTCATTTTTGCGCTTGATGCCGCCATAGGTGGTTGAGTAATACACATTGGCAAACGAGCTGATGGGCACTGTGCGGATGATACCACCCATACCCATATCGCGGTATACTATCGGCATATTGCGTATAGCATCTATATCCTGCCGCTGAGTGCCACTGACCCTTAGCGTAAGCGGATAATCATCGTTCTGGTCACGGAACCGGGATATTTCGGTACCGAATACGGCAGTCCTCAGATTGTTCACTACCGCATAAGTGCTGATGCCTTCAGAGTTCATGCGCTCCCGATCCAGTTCAAACACTATCTCCGGGTTCTTTGCCTGGAAATCGCTGCGCAGCTCTTCCACTCCGGCAATCTGCTTATCACTAAGAAACCGTTTCAATTTCTCAGTAGTATTCACCAGCGTATCCAGGTTATCGCCTGTAAGCTCTATCACAATGGGCTTGGCCAGAGGCGGGCCGCTGCTCTCTTTGTCTACTGTAATTTCGGCACCCGCAATACCCTTTACGCTCTTGCGGATCTTTTCCATAATCGCAGTACTCGATTCTCCTTTACGTTTTGAGAATTCTTCATAGGCTACGGTTATCTTACCCTTGTTGGGGAAATCACCGATTTCACCGCTGTTGGGGTCTACAGCGCCTACTGTAACGTTTGCAATTACCGATTTCACGCTCTGGTACCGCTGATGCGTATTAGGGTCTGTCAGTGCGCTGTCTACACGGTGTTCCAGTTTCAGCAATATCTCATTGGTATGTGCCTGATCAGTACCTACCGGTAAGTTAAGATACACATAAGTAAAATTGGGCTGAGATGCCGGAAAAAATACGGGTGTTGCTCCATGTACATGAAATATGTAGATGGTAAAGACCGAAATGACAAAAGTAACGGAAGCTACTATACCCGGATGTTTCAGGCATATCTTCAGGCAACGGGTATACCAATCGCGGAATGCCGGCCAAATCCTGTTCTGAAAAGTGTGTATCCACCGGGAGAAGACAAACTTCTCAACCAGTATAAATAGGTAAATGAACATGATGAAATTGCCTATGCCAAAGGATTTTCCCAGGTAAAAGAGCCCTGCTATGGCAGCAAAAATAACTAGCAATACCGCATCCTTCTTTACAAACCTTGGCTTGTCATTATCATGGTCGAAATCATGTGGTTTCATAAAGCTCACCGCAAATACCGGGTTGATGATATAAGCCACGGCAAGCGATGCTACAAGTGTTATGATCAGTGTAACAGGCAGATAAAACAGGAAGTTACCAATAACACCCGGCCAGAAAGCCAGCGGCACAAAGGGCATGAGTGTAGTGGCAGTGCCGGCAAGTACCGGCATGAATACCTCTCCGGTGGCATACTTGGCTGCCTGGGCTATGGGCATTTTACCATTATCAAATATACGGTGGGTATTTTCTATGACGACTATCGCATCATCCACCACTATACCAAGCGCCAGCAGGAAGGAGAACAACACAATCATGTTCATGGTAAAGCCTATGCCGGGCAACACCATAAATGCGATGGCACACGAAAGGGGTACAGACATGGCCACAAACAACGCATTCGTCACACCCATAAAAAACATGAGTATAACCGTTACCAGCAGGAAACCTATAATAATGGTGTTGATAAGGTCGGTAAGTGTTGCCCTGGTTTTTTCACTCTGGTCGCCGGTAACCACTATCTTAAGGTCCTTTGGCAGATCATGCACCTGCATGCGCTCCATAAGTTCCTGTATGTTGTCTGAAGCCTGGATCAGGTTTTCGCCCTTGGCTTTGATCACGTTCATGGTGATTACATTTTTGCCATCCAGCCGTGCATAACTCTTCTGCTCCTGGAAGCTGTCGGTTACCCTGGCGATATCCCGCAGATAGATCGACTTTCCCTGCTGGCTTTTGACAACAACATTGCCTATATCGTTGGCCGTCTTAAATTCATTTTTGATACTCAGCAGCCTTTTCTGGGTACCCATGGTTACCTGCCCGGCGGTAGCCGAGATATTTTCGGAAGCAATAGTATTCTGCACATCACCGAATGTAATGCCGGCTGCCTGCATTTTATACATATCCATGTTGATCTGTATCTCCCTGTCCAGAGCGCCTACAATGTCTACGCGCTTTATCTGTTTCATGGCCTCAATATTATCCTTGATCTTGTCGGCATATTTCTTGAGCCTGTTCAGGTCGTAGTTGCCTGATATATTCACGTTCAGAATTGGCAGTTCCGACAGGTCGACATCTTTTACCTCAGGCTGGTTGGGCAGGTTCTTGGGCAGGTCGGCTTTGGCTTTGTCTACCGCATCCTTAACATCCTGCTTTGCTTTATCTACCTGCACGTTGGTATTGAATTCGGCTATTACCACAGAATAATCCTGGAATGAATTGCTGGTAACCTTCTTTATGCCTGTCAGATTTTTCATCTGCTTTTCCAGGTGCTTGGTCACGAGGTTCTCCATGTTCTCCGGCGATGTGCCGGGGAAGACGGTCTGAACAATGATCTGTGGTATCTTTATTTCAGGAAACTTCTCCTTGGGCAAACTGAGATAGGTGGCTAAACCAGCCAGTGTAATAAAGATAGTTATGAGGTAAACGGCTGTGCGGTTATCAATGGCCCAGCTCGATGGTTTAAACTCTTTGAAAGCGTCTTTCATGTAAATGATTAGCTATGGTAAGTGAAATATTATATGATTACTGTGCTACGATCGGGTCGCCGTTATCGAGGTCTTCAAATCCGGCGGTTATCACTTTATCTCCTGATGTCAGACCGGAAAGTATTTCAACCAGGCCGTTAGAGTTAGCTCCTGTTTTTACATAGACCGCCTTTGCCTTGTTGCCATCGGCTATATACAGCATTTCGCCCTTACTGGTCTTCTGAATTACTGCTACCGGCACCACAAGTGAATTCTTATTTTCATAGTTGGCTATCTTCATGATGCACGACATATTGGGGTGCAGTTTATGCGCATTATCCAGCCTCACCTGCACCACGAATGCCCGCGATATAGGGTCAACAGCCTCAGCAACATAAGTAAGGCTGGTCTTCATTGAGTCATTAAGATCAGGGAATATCAGCATTACGTGGTCGCCGGTTTTCACTTTGCCCAGATAGTTCTCTCCAAGGTTAGCTTCTGCTTTCAGTTTGTCTGTATTTACCACCCGTATATTTTGTGCTCCGGGCGCTGTTGCATCACCTGTTTTCAGGTTTAGCTGGTCAACAATACCGGTAATCGGCGATATAATCCGATACATGTTTTTTTGAGCATTAAGCGCAGCCTGCTGGCTTTGAGCCGATTCATAATTGGCCTTTGACTGAAGCAACTGAACCTCAGTGCCTATATTCTGCTTCCAAAGGTTCTGCTGTTTTTCATATACTGTTTTTGCCAGTGTCAGTTGAGCCTGCTGTCCTTGTATCTGGTGTTCTATTGCAGATGCATCGATAGTGGCAAGAACCTGTCCTTTGCTCACATGTTCGCCTGCATGCACCAGCACATTATTTACTATGCCCGGAGCTTGCGGACTGGCATAAATATTCTGGTCGCTGGTTATCTGCGATTGCACATTGATGGTGGCAATGAAGTCTGTGGTTTGCACCTGCATCATGGATACGGGTATTGCCTTTTTCGAGCTGTCGCTTTCATTTCCTTCCAGCGCCTTTATTTTTACATCCAGGGCATTGCGTTGTTTTTTAAGTTCTGCAAGTTCACCAGCCTTATCTTTCTTTTCACCCCCGCACGATGCGAAGATCACAGCAGGTATCAGTAAATAAAATAGCCTTCTCATTTATGGTGTGTTTTTTTATTGTTAGTATAAAGTATTTAGTATAAAGTATTTAGTCGAAAGTAGAAAGTTACAGCCTGCTACTTTATTGTTTAAAATCTTAAATTCCTATTTCAGCAGCCCCAGTGCTTTTTTCAAGTCTGCTTCGGCATTGATTACTTCCAGCAATGCGCTGAAATAATTGGTTTGTGCCCTGAGCTGGTCGGTTTGTGCCTGCGTTACTTCAAGATTGCTTCCTACACCAGCTTTATATTTTTTCTGTGCAAGGTCCAGGACATCATTCGAGAGGTCCATATTGCGGTGCTGGCTCTGTACCTGCAGTATAGCATTCTTCAGTGTGGTGCGCGATGTGGCAACCCCGAAGTCAATACTCTGTTTTGCATATGCTATACTGTTCTTCGCTTTTTCAATATTTAACATGGCTTCACTCATCTGATAGCGCCGTAGAGAACCATTGTAGATAGGTATGTTCACCTGCAACCCTACCATCGAATTATAAGCATAATTGGAGAAAGACATAATACCGTCAAACTTATTATCTCCATAGTTATAACCAGTGGCTCCTATTAAATTTACGGAGGGCAACCCAGCCAACTGGTATCTCTTCAGGTTAAATTCATTTAACTTCAGCGCGCTATTTGCCAGGTTATATTCTGGTATCCGGTCATAACTTCCTTCTTTTGCAAGCAGGTCTGCAGCTACTTTCCTACGCTCCTCAACATTGGTATCAGTAAGAACTATCTGGGCACTCATGTCCATGCCCAACTGGTATTTCAGCACGTCTTCTGATACTTTCAGCATATTACTGATCCTGATGCTGTCGGTTGCAAGGTTATTGACCTGCACACTTGTACGCTCCACATCTATCTTCTCTGCAAAACCATTTTCTCTCGTTACTTCTACATCGTGTTCCAGGCTCCGTGCAAATCCAAGTGAACTCTTGATAATATCATACTGCCTGTAGGCAATTACCAGAGAGTTATAGGCTTTATATACATTGTATCTGATATTTTCTTCAGTTACCTGGCTGTTCTGCCGGGCTAATTCCATAACAGCATTTCTAGCTTTCAGCGCTACAAATACAGATCCATCAAATACTATTTGTGATGCACTGATGCTGGCAGCACCGGTATAATTCAAAGAAAAAGGCATTCCAATTATATGCCCCTTAGGGATAGATGGATTAAATGAACTCGCATCAATAAATGATTTTTGCGGATTCAGAAAGTCATCCAATTCCACCTTACCATTAATATGAGGGTAGGCAGCTGCTAAAGTCTCATTATTCTGTGCCTGCTGTATCAGCACATCAATTTGCGCATTCTTTGCAGTAATATTATGCTTCAGCGCATAGTCCATGCAGTCTTTCAGAGACAGCTTTACCACTTCCTGTGCGGTAGCGCCTGATGTGCAGATGAATAAGCCTAGTAATGCAGGTAAGATCCTTCTCATAACTCAAATTCTTTTCAGCAATCAGGCAGATGCCTGGTTGCTCTGTTCTTTTAAATATTTTGATTTATACTTCTGATACAATTGAACTCCTTTAGGGGTCATGATACCATACAGGAAGTGCTCCCCAATTTCAAGGGCTACACTCATCAGGCTGTTGCGGTCGTTTACCAGCAGGTTGGGTTGTAAAACCAGCAATGATGTTTCGAGGCGATACCTGGCAAGTAAATCTGCGTTAAGGTCTTCGCGGTAAAGACCTTCCTTTACTCCCTGCATTATGTTGTCTCGTATCATCAGTACATCACGGTCAACCAGCAGTTCCCGGAAAATCCTGTAAGCCTCCGGGAAGAAACGCTGCATTTCGAACAAGGCCATCGGATTCAACCGCTTGTTCATATTATCGAAAAAAGCAAGCATCTTCACCATGGTCTCAATGGCATTTTCGGAATCTTTGAGTATCTGGCCACAGAGGTTAGTCATATTGGTTTTATACCATACCACCGATTCCTGAACTACTTCCTGTTTATTCGCAAAATGCTGATATAGTGTTTTTTTAGAAATGCCTGCCCTTCTTGCAATATCATCCATAGTAATTGTCTTAAAGCCATACTGGCTAAACAATTCTGCGGATGCACTCAATATTTTGGTCAATGGTTCCATTACACTATTTAATCAGGGCTCAAAACTACGGAAACTATTTTCGCAAAAATAGTTTCCGTAGTATTTTATTTTCTTATAGCCAGATTTAATTTATCAATATCAAATAAAAATGTATCTTTATTTAAATTAGTAACAATCACCGTAACATGCTCCTGAAGTTTTATAAACTCTCTGTTCTATTGGTATTTCTGTCTGTTTGCACCCATGCGCAGATAATAAGTACGTATGCAGGAATTGGCGGGGTAGCGAGTTATACCGGCGATGGGGGCCCGGCAACCGATGCAACTATGTTTAGTCCGTATGGTCTGGCAATAGATGATATGGGGAATTTGTACATAGCAGAGCGTATCAACAATATAATACGTAAGGTAGATGCTTCCGGTATTATCAGTACCTATGCCGGTAATGGAAATGCAGGCTACAGCGGCGATGGTGGGCCTGCTACAAACGCAAAGCTAAATACACCTTATGATATTGTGCTTGACCACCAGGGCAATCTGTATTTTACTGATAATGGTAATAATGTAATCAGAAAGGTAGATAACGCAGGAATAATAACAACTATGCACTTCACCCCTAATCCTGTTTTATATAACCCTACGGGTATTGCAATGGATGATTCAGGTTTTCTTTATTTTTCCAATACAGATTCCCGTATAGTAATTAAGGTAAAACATGGTATTCCTGAACGTATCGCAGGCAATTTTGTGCTTAGCTATACAGGAGATGGCGGACCAGCAACAGTTGCTGCATTAAATAATCCATTGGGTTTGGCGGTTGACCATGCAGGTAATGTTTATATTGCTGATGATGGGAATAATGTAGTGCGCAAAGTTAGTCCGGCAGGTATCATTACCCGATATGCCGGTAATGGCGCTACCGGGGGATTTTATGGCGATGGCGGGCCTGCGACTTCTGCCGGAATTTTTGGCCCTTTTGGGCTAACTACCGATAGTGCAGGGAATTTGTATATACAAGACCTGTTC
>CAIUZK010000185.1 GCA_903903635.1 uncultured Bacteroidota bacterium | reverse complement strand
GCTTTAGGCGCATCTGCTGCCGGAGCTGCTGCTTCTTTCTTAGGAGCTTTTTTCTTTGCTTCTTTCTTTGGCGCATCTTGTGCGAAACTTACAGAACCCATTACGAAAAGGGCCATTGCGAGTGTGAAGATTTTTTTCATTGTTGGTTGATTTTTATTAAAAATAAAAATAAATATTGTAATTACAAAAAAATGATAATTCTCTATAGGAAAAGGAAGTGCGAAAAGGATATTTTAACCCACATTGCAGCTATAACGGTGTTAAAGCCCGTGTTTGTTGAGTTTCAATTTTTTTTGAGTGTCGGGTTGTGTACTACAGATTTTCTTTTTCTGAAGGGTCGGTAATCGCTTTTAAGAATATCATAAATTGTTTTTAGCGGTTTATTGGGCTCGGAGCATTTTCGTACACTTATGATTTGATCATAAGTGTTTTGTCCCGATGTGGTTATTACTTTTTGTGTATTTGCGATTCGCACGATTTCTGTCCAGTCTAGCTTCAAATTTCACTGCCCGGACCAGACTCAATAAAAAGCCTCTTCAAAATGTACAATTTCCTTAACGGAATCACCCTCAAGTACGATACTTATAATATCGAATCGCAGGTTGATATATTCGGGATGGTCATTAAGGTACACCGCACCGGCGGCCTTGAGATGGCCTTGTTTTCTTCGGTTTACAGATTCTTCAGGAAAAAGGATATCGATGCGACTCCTGGTTTTTATTTCAAAAACAATCAATATGTTATCTTTTAATGCAATAATGTCGACCTCTTTTTTTCCGGTACGCCAATTTCGCTCAATAATAATATAACCTTTATTTAGCAAATAGTCTGCAGCAATTTGTTCGCCCTTTATCCCAATTTTATTATGTTTGGACATTAAATGAAAAATATAGCATGAAAAAATTAGTACTGGATTTTCCAATACAATTACATGAGGCTCTAATAATAGGAAAAAATTATCGTTTCATAAGCGAGCTTAAGGAATTTAACAATGTAGTAGTTACCGGTTTGGGTGGCAGCGGCATAGGTGGGTCTATTGTTCAGAATTATGTTTTTGACAAGCTGAAAGTGCCATTTTTGGTAAACAAAGATTACAGTCTGCCGGCATTTATTAACAGGAAATCGTTAGTTATAGTTTGTTCTTATTCGGGTAATACAGAGGAGACACTGATGGCCATGCAACAGGCTATAAAGAAAAGGGCTACTGTTGTTTGCATTACTTCAGGCGGTACTGTTTCTGAAATTGCCAATAAAAAGAAATTGGATTGTATTCTTGTTCCGGCAGGTATGCCTCCCCGCTCTTGTCTGGGCTATTCATTAGTACAGATATTGTTTGTGCTTACGCATTTTGGTCTTATAGGTAATCAATTTGAAAAGGAGATCAAGAAGGCTATTAAGCATATGAAGGAGGGGGAAAATGAAACCAGGAAGAAAGCTATGGTCATTGCTAAAAAACTTTTCGGGAAAACGCCAGTCATTTATTCTGCAGGCAACTTTGAAGGTGTGGCCATACGTTTCAGGCAACAGCTCAATGAAAACAGCAAGCTGCTGGCATGGCATGGAGTGGTACCGGAAATGAATCATAATGAACTGGTAGGGTGGCGCGATAAGGCAGAGGATAAGGCTGTGGTAATTCTAAGGAACAGCGATGATTTTGACCGTGTACAAAAACGAATTGATATCAATAAGAAAGTAATCAGGAAGTATACCAGCAACATTACCGAAATATACTCCGAAGGTAAAAGTTATTGGGAGCAGGCATTCTACCTGATACACCTTACAGACTGGGTTTCAGTACTTCTGGCTGACCTGCGCGAATTGGATGCAACTGAAGTTAAGGTAATAGATTTCCTGAAAGGTTCTTTGGCCAAAGTGTAAGACAGCTTATTCAAAAATCAACAAGAGAATTTAGTTGGGTCAGACAGTTTTACTGCCTGACCTTTTTCTTTTTGGGAAATTGAAAAGCAAACTGGTAAGGATAGGAACGAAAAATACCAGGATAGTAAGCAGAGAGGTTAACAGGTCTGCCTGATGGCTTTCCAGTGCCTTTGTAAAACCTGATTCGGGATATTGGTGTTCGTAGAAAGACAATGTGAGTTTAACTCCAAGGAGGCCGATAACGGTAAATGCACATCCTTCGAGGAAATGATATTTTTCCATTAGTTTAACGAAAGCCTGGGCAACAAACCGCATTGCGAGGATACCAATGAAAACACCGGTAAGAATGATGATAATGTTTTTTGAAAATGCTACGGCGGCAAATACATTATCAAGAGAAAAAGCAAGGTCCATGAGTTCGACTGAGATAACTGTTGCCCAGAAATCACCCATTTTACCAACAGAGGCTTTATACAACTTATTGCTATCCTTACTTACCTTATGCTGTTTCTTGGCTTTCCGGGCATGTTTGATCCACCAGTTGATAAAAAGGTAAATCAGGTAAAGCCCGCCAACTCCCTTTAGCCACCATATATGCACCAGGTAGGATGCAAGCAACAGGCAGATACCCCTGAAAACATAAGCGCCGGCAATACCATATTTTAATGCTCTTTTGCGTTGTTGTGGGGGCAGATCTAAAACCATTGTAGCAAGTACAGCAGCATTATCGACAGATAAGAGGCTTTCGATAAGAATCAGGTTGCCTATAATTAGCAGGGTAGCTATCGGGTCGTTGATTATTTCGTTTATGAGTGCGAACATGCCTGCAACAAATTTTTCCTTTTATTGTGTTGTTTAATTTCCAAAAGTATTATAAAATAATAAGCGGATGGATAGAATTTTGAAAAGGATCGCATTTATAAATTGATGCCTGAATTACTATTGGCAGCAATTCCGCATCAAATTAATAAGTTGTTGTCGAAAAAGTAAGGGTAATAAAATCCCATCCCGCACTGAGTTCAGGTGTTGACAATCATTTCAATAATATTTTGCGGTGTCTCCTTTTCACATTTACGGACCCGCCTTAGGAACGGGGTTAATTGATAAGTTCAGGTTCCATCACAAATATCATTCTCCGCTTTGCAGATAAAGCAACACCCGCATATGAAGACATAAAAAAACGCATAGAGCAGGCTCCTTGTGTGGGGGGCAGATGAAACAGGCGTAAAAGTAAACGGACAGAAAAACTGGTTCCGGACATGGCACTGAATAGTTACAAGATATATATATCGCCATTTGCACCACTTTTCATGATCAAAATCACCCTAAATCTTCCGTCATAAATTATTACCTTCGCGGCACAAAAATTTCCTATAATGAATCTGCACGAATACCAGGCTAAGGAATTACTGAAACGTTATAATGTACCCACCCAGGAAGGCATTGCCGTTGATAAGGTGGATGATGCTGTAAATGCATACAAACAAATGGCTACCAACAACGGCACTAAGTTTGCCGTGGTTAAGGCACAGATACATGCCGGTGGCCGTGGAAAAGGACGCATTAAGGAGTATCCTGATCAGCCGGGTGTAAAGGTGGTAAAGAGCGCCGATGAGGTAGAAACAGTAGCCAGAAATATACTGGGGCAGACACTGGTAACCATACAGACAGGTCCTGCAGGTAAAAAAGTCAGCAAGATCCTGATAGCACAGGATATGTATTATGATGGCCCGAGCGACCGTAAGGAGTTTTATATGAGCATACTGCTGGACCGCGCAAAGCGCCAGAATGTGATCATGTACAGCACCGAGGGTGGCATGGATATTGAAACAGTAGCTCATGATACTCCGGAGAAAATATTTAAAGAGTGGGTTCAGCCAGGTTTTCCGCTGATGCCTTTCCAGGCCAGGAAGATAGCTTTCAACCTTGGTTTGAGCGGTCTGGCTTTTAAAAATATGGTGACGTTTGTAGGCAATCTCTACAATGCATACGTAGGGCTTGATTGCAGCATGCTCGAAATCAATCCGCTGTTTAAGAGCGCTGATGATAAGATACTGGCAGTAGACTGTAAGA
Organism: uncultured Bacteroidota bacterium; assembly: GCA_903903635.1. Lineage (GTDB taxonomy): Bacteria > Bacteroidota > Bacteroidia > Chitinophagales > Chitinophagaceae > Nemorincola. The sequence goes on along the minus strand of CAIUZK010000185.1, from coordinate 1,487 downwards.
TGAATATTGACGAAAACGCCCTTATTCGCCACAGCGACCTCGCCGATATGCGCGACAAGAGCGAAGAAGATCCAACCGAAGTAGAAGCAGGGGAGTACAACCTGAACTATGTGAAACTGGATGGTAATGTGGGGTGTATGGTAAACGGCGCCGGACTGGCAATGGCTACTATGGATATGATTAAGCTGGCAGGTGGCGAACCAGCCAACTTCCTGGATGTAGGCGGCAGCGCCAATGCAACTACTGTTGAAGCTGGATTCCGCATTATTCTTAAAGACCCGAATGTAAAGGCGATCCTCATCAACATTTTTGGTGGTATCGTGCGTTGCGACAGGGTAGCAGCCGGTGTTATTGAAGCTTACAAAAATCTGGGTAATATCAACATCCCGATCATTGTACGTCTGCAGGGAACAAATGCCGAAGTGGCCAAGGATCTGATCGTGAATTCAGGATTGAAGGTTCAATCGGCAATACTGCTGAGCGAAGCTGCTGAGCTGGTTCAGAAAGCAGTGGCTGGGAATTAAGCGGTAATGTGATTAATGTGATCAATGCAGTAATTGTGCTACCTTAATAATATTGAAAATAAAAAATGGCTGAATTGTGTGAGAACATAATTCAGCCATTTTGATATAATAGCAACTAGAAATTTACATAGATCAGTTTTTCAGTAAGGGGAGGGCATGGCCCCGTGATGCATTCGATAATTTCTTTGGTTTTTACCAATCCTTTAGATGAATAATATTCAATAAGACCTCCAGAATTCAATGCAACGCAGTTAAAAGTGCCTGCCGGGGTTGTAACAACATAATACCCCATCCATTGTTTTTGGGCATTCACCCAGCCCGGATTGTGGGGGTTCCATTGGGTAGCTGTATCAATCGGATATTTTGCATATAATACACTTGGCGCAGGAACCTGCAAAGTATCAGTAACATTCAATATGCCGCTTAAAGGGCATGTCAAATAATTGAAATCATACTTCATGTTGGATGCTACAATATAAAACCCATCCGCTTTATTGGCACAGTAAAATGATGCCTGGTGGCCACTATTAGATACAACAAGCCTGGTAACAGCAACACCATTGATGGTAGAATCTGATACCGCTCTCATGGTATCTCCATTATCATAAACCCACATATTGCCAATGGTTAGCGGGAAATTACTGAGCGTTATAGCTGGCCCGGTTGGATCAGGCACATCAGTAATATTGCTTGTTGGTTTAAAACTATCATGTTTGCATGCCATGCAGGGCAAAATAAACATTGCCAGAATGAAGGGTAACTTTCTCATAAGTAAGGTTTTTTGATTAATAAAGACTGCTTATCTGCTTTAAACAAGTGATAATTTTAATACTCGACGTAAAAAATATAGCTCTACGAAGGCCATATATTGCTTTAATTCAGGAGATAAGTTGACTGGCCAGAAATATTATCCCATGATAAAGCCAAACATAAAATTGGAACTGTATTTGTCTCAACTTACTC
>CAIUZK010000184.1 GCA_903903635.1 uncultured Bacteroidota bacterium | reverse complement strand
TTTTTGCCAATCCAATCACCTGTCCGACCTTTATTAGCTAGTAATCTGGTTGTTTAGGTGTATTTATAATATTAATAATCGATCAATTGAATAGTTAAGCAATGAAATACATGGGTAAATCTGTTTTTTACTTTTTAATTTACTTATTACCACTAAATCTATTTAGTCAGAATATTGCATGGCATAATCCAGGAAAACAGAAAGTTATTGAAGACATAATTGCAGATCAGTTAAAAAATGATTCACAATCTAATGAGCTAAGAACAAACATTTTAATCGACTTTCATACAAATTATTTGGGCCACCATGCAGGTATAGCAGGATGGGATTTTTTTGCAATAAATGGAGTATTTATTGATACAGAATTGTATTTTGAACTTACTGCGAATTATGCGAAAACAAAGATTGAGATTTCAGATACAGATGCGTTTCCCCAGCTTCAAAATATAGATGCATTACTCGATTTGGATGGTCACTATGACTCACTTTATATTTTGCCTGGAATGTTAGAGTCTCAATCAATCATTATTGGTTTACCGCTTATTTCTGGTTGGGCTGCATTCGATATTTTGGATTTCATTTCAAAAGGCTCGGATTCAGAGTTTAAGCCCAATTATTTATTTTATAATAAAATGTATAACAACACTCATTTATATATTCCTGTTTATCTTGCAAAAAAGTATCATGATGCGAATACTGGGGCTAATATTAATTGGTTGTATATTTATGATTTTAGAGTATTTTGGGATGACAAATTCATGAATGCAAATTATCATATGGAAAGTGTTACAAAAGTAAAGTGATTATTTAATAAATAGTTCACAATGATTATGTGGTTGCCCATGATTTACATTAAGTAAATTCCAATTGCACAAAAAAAAGCACACTCACCATCAAAATGCGCAAATTCCCATTAAACAAAATTGAAACTCTAACCGCATATTCTATTTGGTTTTACCTTTAACCAATAAATTCAGTACTCCTGATTATAGCTTTTTGGATTTTTTTAACACAAATGATAAAACTCAGCAACAACTCCTGGAAATATAGGATACCATCAACTATAGCATGGTTCTTCCCGGTATTGATTGTATTGTTGCCATTAATGAGGAGCTTAGATGATCCCAGGGTGGTTTTAATATCGCTCGCGGTTATTTTCATTCTGGTTTCACTAAACGTCTACATCAACTTTTGTGATTATAATGTGTTTTATGATGCCAATACAGATGAATTAATTGTAAAGCGGTTCAAAATGGAAGAGCGATTTGCAAACTATAAAGATATGAAGATAGCCTATTGGGGTGCGCTTTTGCCTGTAGGGTCGCGCAGGGTGTTCTATCTTTTGGAGATCTCCAATATGAGATTTAGGTTCAGATACCCTTACCTTAGCAAAGAATTTCTAAATTTCAAGAACTTTGACCTGGATGGTTATTCTAAGGAAGTCCGGGAGGATATTATTAATAAAATCGCTGCAGCAAATGAAAATCAAACTGGAATTGACAATGTTGAGCAAATTTAAAATAGGTTTATTTATTACCACCTTATTGATTGGGACAAGCACAGCTCATGCCACCAAGCGCAAAGTCCTGTTTATAGGCAACAGTTATACCTATACCAACAACATGCCCCTGATGTTGCAGAATATGGCAGCCGCCATGGGCGATACGCTGGTCTACGATGAGTCGGATCCGGGCGGGTATACTTTTGCATTACATTGTACCAATACCACTACCATCTCCAAGATATTCTCGCAGAACTGGGATATTGTGGTGCTGCAGGAACAAAGCGAATTGCCTTCATTTCCGCCAACGGAGGTGGATACCGAGGTTTATCCGTACGCGCACAAGCTGGATAGTATGATTCATGCCAATGACTCCTGCACCCAAACCCTGTTTCTCATGACCTGGGGCCATGCAAATGGCGATCCGCCAAATTGTGGTTTTTACCCGGTAATATGTACCTATGCGGGCATGCAGCAGCGCCTCAGGGAGAGTTACCTGCAAATGACACAGGACAACTACGCAATTGTGGCGCCGGTGGGTATGGCATGGAAGAAGGTGATGGATAGTATACCATCAATATGGCTGTATATTTCCGATAGTTCGCACCCGGTTATTCCTGGCTCTTACCTGGAGACGGCAGTGCTTTATTCTTCCATTTTTCATAAAAAGACCAGCGGATGCACCTATACAGATGGTTTGTCCACTTTGGTAGCCGGTACACTGCAGCATGTATCAGACAAGGTAGTATTCGACAGCCTGGATTTCTGGCAACAATACGGACACTACCCATACGCAGGCTTTAGCTGGTCGGTTGCAGGAAGTAATGTTACCTATACCGGGCACTCACCGGTATCTGCCGGTTATTACTGGAATTTTGGTGATGGAACTCATGATACAGCAACCAATCCGCTGCATACCTATGGCTCATCGGGAAATTATGTGGTGTCGCATACAGTAGCCACCGATTGTTTTACCGAAACATTGGTTGATACGGTTCACCTGGGTACTACCGGACTGGAGTGGGGAAGTGCAGGTGCAGAAAACACCGTTGTGGTATTGAACGGAGGCAGAGGAAACATAACATTGCTCTTGCCTGACGGGAATAAGGTGTCTCAACTGGAAGTTTTTGATGTATCGGGCAGGTGTGTAAGAAAATATTCTGTATCGGGTAATAAAATCAGTGATAATTTGAATCCTGGTATTTACATTTACCGCAGTTATTCAGCAGAAGGGATTGTTGTTGAGAACAGGAAGATGGTCGTTTATTAATAATTGGAAACAAATCTATAAATACATTTACTATGCCAATAAATTTGCATGGACTCAGAACAGTAGGCTATAAGGTTGCCGACATTGCAAAAGCCAAAGAATGGTACACCAAAGTATTGGGCATCGCTCCATATTTCGACGAGCCATTTTATGTTGGATACAATATAGGCGGGTATGAATTGGGCCTGCAACCCGAAGATGGCGCCGAGACACCCAAGGTAGCCAATGTAGTGGCTTATTGGGGTGTGGATGATGTTCAGGAAGCTTATGAATATCTCATCAGCAATGGCGCAACACCTTTTGAAGACCCTATGGATGTGGGCGGAGATATCAAGGTGGCCACCGTTTTCGATCCCTGGGGCAATGCCTTTGGAGTAATATACAATCCTCATTTTGCATTAAGGCATTGTTAAGAAATAAATAGTACAATTATTACTTGATTATTTTTCTTTTATTAACTGCTATAGCTTTAGCGAAGGCATGTTTATTAAGTTGCCAGAGCCGCGAATAGCAAGCCTATTTAAAGATTTGGCAATGCAGAGAAAATGGAAAAGAACAGGTTAGAATGTATTAGTTATTTTTTAACAATGCCTAA
>CAIUZK010000183.1 GCA_903903635.1 uncultured Bacteroidota bacterium | reverse complement strand
TAACGGTGAAATTGGTCAATTAGGAAACCAGCAACAGTGGCTGGATTGGATTGATGATTTTGGAGCTGATATTCTTTCCGCTAAAGATCTTACGGACGAAGAAAAGAAGGGAATCATCAATGCTGTAGTCAGAGATATCTTGGTTAACTATGACCAAGCGGAAAAAAGGCACCATTTGCGTATCAATTTCCGACTGCCTGTGCTTAGCACGCTAGGCGGAATATTGAAAGAAAATGATGCCGTTTTGAAGCGGGGTAAAAATGCGGTTAAAATTTCTGAATCAGCTGAAAGCATTGATAATACTGGGGCACCAAAACACCACCGTTCGGAACTACTCCACCGTTACTGATTTTGCCAGGTTGCGGGGCTGGTCTACGTTGCAGCCGCGCATGATGGCTATGTGGTAGGCAAGCAGTTGCAGTGGCACAATGGTAATAAGCGGTGAAAGTATTTCCTCGGTTTCGGGCACCTCAATGATATGGTCGGCAAGCGCGCGGATCTGGGTGTCGCCTTTATGCACAACAGCTATGATCTTGCCTTTGCGGGCCTTTACTTCCTGCACATTACTAACAATTTTCTCGTATGCGCTCTGGTTGGTAGCCAGGAACACAACAGGCATGTTTTCGTCTATAAGCGCTATGGGGCCATGTTTCATTTCGGCGGCAGGATAGCCTTCGGCATGAATGTAGGATATCTCCTTAAGTTTGAGCGCGCCTTCAAGGGCAACCGGGAAATTGTATCCACGACCCAGGTAAAGGAAATTGGTGGCGTCTTTGTAAATGCTGGCGATCTCTTTGATCTGGGCATCCAGCAAAAGAGTTTCTTCTATTTTCTTAGGGATATTTTCGAGTTCGTAAAGTATCTCTCGTAGTTTGGATACAGGAATTGTACCCTTTACCATAGCCAATTGCAATGCAATAAGCGTAATAAGCGATATCTGGGTTGAAAAAGCTTTGGTTGAGGCTACGCCTATTTCGGGGCCGGCATGAGTATACGACCCGGCATGAGCGCTACGGGCTATTGATGAACCAATGACATTGCATAGACCATAAATAAGCGCCTGGCGTTCTTTAGCCAGGTGGATGGCTGCCAGTGTATCGGCAGTTTCTCCGGACTGAGAAATAGCTATAACCACATCTTTATCTGTGATGATAGGATTGCGGTATCGGAACTCGGAAGCATACTCAACTTCTACCGGCACACGGGCCAGATCTTCAATAAGGTATTCGCCAATAAGACCTGAATGCCATGATGTGCCGCAGGCTGTTATGATAAACCTTTCGGCATTGTCGATACGGTTAATGTACTCATCCAGACCGCCTAGTTTTATCCAGCCCTGCTGTGCATTCATACGTCCTCTCAGCGAATCTTCGATAGCCTTTGGCTGCTCGTAAATCTCCTTAAGCATGAAATGCTCGAAGCCGCCCTTCTCGATCATCTCAATGGAGAACTCGATCTTCTGGATCTCCGGCGATTTTTCGATATTGCCAAGGGTACGGATAAAATAGCTGCCATCGCGGTTGAGTACAGTATATTCCTGCTCTTCGAGATAGACTACATTTTTGGTATACTCAATAATGGGTGATGCATCTGAGGCGATATAAAACTCATCATCGCCCACGCCTATAACCAGAGGGCTGCCTTTGCGGGCTGCAATGAGCTGATTGGGATTATTGCGGTTGAGCACTACAATAGCATAGGCGCCCACTACCTCGTTGAGGGCTATGCGCACAGCATTGTCGAGTGAAGTATTTTCTTTTTTCTGAACTTCTTCAATAAGATTTACAAGTATCTCAGTATCAGTATCGGAATGGAAAACGTAGCCTCTCCCTATAAGTAATTCTTTAAGGGAAGAGTAGTTTTCAATAATTCCGTTGTGGATAATAGCCAGATCGCCTGACTGCGAAATGTGCGGATGCGCATTGCGGTCGTTGGGTTCGCCATGGGTAGCCCAGCGCGTATGCCCAATGCCGATATTGGCAACGGTATGATTGAGGTCAACTATCTGCTCGAGATCTGAAACTTTGCCGGCTTTCTTGAATACGGTCATACCTCCGTTGAGCAGTGCAATACCGGCACTGTCATATCCTCTGTATTCGAGCCTTTTAAGGCCTTTAATCAGAATAGGAAAAGCTTCCTTTTTCCCAATATATCCAACAATGCCGCACATACTTAATTATTGGTCAGTTTAGAATAAGTGACAATCAGTTTAGCACGATAGAGCGTGTCGCTGGTTCCATTCACACCATAGCTGCCACCACCGGCAACCATATGAAAGGCGCCATAATAATCCTCAGTGCCATTAATATGAAGGTGAATGGTATCATTCTTCTTCTGGATAGAATACATAACCTCGCGTGGCAGATCGATGGTAAATGTGTGTCGTGCCACCGAGCCACCTGTCATATCATGCATAAAACCATCCATTACTGTGAGGGGCGTAATGCTGTAGATCGGGTATCGGTCGGCAATATTGTAAGCCAGACCTTCGAACCCGGCTACCGGGTAATTTCCATTGGATATACCGGTTGGGTATAAACGCTCTGGGGCAAATAAAATATCGCTGGCTGAATAGGTAGTATTGTATGGAGCAGGTAGCAAAGTAAGCTGAATCTCTGCTTTATTTATTATGCCTGAAGGCAGGTTGCGTATGCCAGGCACAATAAGGTCGATACTTGCGCCGGGCTGGTTTTGCAATGCAATGATCTGTGCATTATTGCCGGTAGCCTGAATTAAACTATTGACCGGTGAATGGCTGTAAGAACGGGTAATATTATTGAAGTGCGTACAGAACTGAGTGCTGAAACTGAAGGCTGAATACGCTTCGGAATCTGCAGGTGCACCAGGTGTATGATAATAAACCAGGATGCCTGCCTGCGAAAATGTAGAAGTACCATCTAGCTGAAAATAAGGAATAGCTGCGGTAGACTGCCGTGTATCAGCAACACGAACACAAAGACCATTGAATAAATTCCTGAAGTCCTGATCGGGGTTTGTACTGCTGCTGGTAATATTCTGCATCGCAGGATAAAGGTGTTTTTTGAGCCTTGACCAGTTGAGCTTGATCCTTAGTCCGGGATAATTGGAATTAAGAACATTAATACCGGCAGAATCTTTCAGGTGGTAAATATTTGCCTGAGTGGGTACGCTGAGTGGGTAGGTGGCATCAATGCTTTTGGTGGAATTGGAATAATAAGTGCTGGTGGCCACATCGCCAAGTGAATCGGTAAGATAAAACACCTGGTAAGACTGGGTGAGATTTCCTCCGGTAGCTAAAGTGGTATCGCCATAGGTGAAGCCACTGTACGGTAATACCAGCACTGCTGAGTCGATTGTTTTACCTGTAAACGTATCGGAACTTGGATAAACAGGGATAACCTGAAAATAGGTAGCCCCGGTCATAGTGCCGAAAAAAGGATCGTATAAGGATCCAACTGCCTGGTAAATAGGAATGCCGCCAATATTGGTGCTGGTCTTAGCCGAATCATCATAATAGGTGCGGGTAAGGCAGGGTAGTGTAGTAGAGTAAACATTGATCTCGTTGCTGGAAGGAGAAACTTTGGAATTCATTATCACATTCTCCTTGCAGCCGAAAAGAAAACCAATGGCTGTAAATAATATTAAACCCGAAAAAAGGTGGTGAAATCTGTAATTCAAAATGTACATTTTATTGGCTAAGATGGTAAAAGAAATACTAAGACTCTGTTAAGCTTTTATACAGTTCCAGTAGTTCGGTAACATCGTCCTTCCAGCCAGCCTCATATTTCAGCACTTTTTTATAACGACCTGGTTTCAGTTCGTCAGTAACTTTTTTATCCATTTTTTCGGCACCGAAGATTACAACATCAGCGCTTTTACCCGCGCCAATAGTAAGCGCAGAGTTAGTTCCATCCTTAAACGGATCCAGGTCTTTTTCCTTAATTTCATTGCTGATCATAGCTTTTTTCATGAAATTAGGATTGAGCTTCTCCTTGAACTGATTGGGCTGAGCGGTATATATTATTTTGGAGTATCCAAAAACAGGTTCTTTTTTGTAAGTCGTTTTGAGATACAGGGGAATAAGGGAGGTCATCCAGCCATGGCAATGAATAACATGTGGAGGCCAGCCGAATTTTTTAACGGTTTCGAGCGCACTCTTACAGAAAAATATCATGCGTTCCCCATTGTCGTCGTGGAAGTTATCCTGATCATCGCGGAATACAGATTTTCTTTTGAAATAATCTTCGTTATCCATAAAATAAACCTGTAATCTTGCATTAGGTAAAGATGCAACTTTGATGATAAGCGGATAATCATCCTTATCAATTATTACATTGATACCTGATAGTCTGACAACCTCATGCAAACGATGACGACGCTCGTTGATAACACCAAAACGAGGCATGATGACACGCACTTCGAGGCCAGAGTCGAAAGTCTTGATCGCCAGCTTATTTAGTATCTGGGCAAAATCAGTAAACTCGGTATAAGGAGAAAGTTCGTTGGCAATTATTAAAACACGTTTCTTTGTGTCTACAGACATGCGGTGTAAATTAATTATTGGTGTAAATAATTGAAATAGTCTGCAAAATTACGAAAATATTGAATTCCAACCGTACTTTGCGGCGCGGAAGTCCAAAATAGTTATATGGTTATATTTAAAAATGTAAAAGATATACAAGAATATATTTCGGGAAAAAAGGTAGCTGGAGTTAGACCAGGCTTCATTCCTACGATGGGAGCGCTGCATGCCGGGCACCTGTCTTTGATCGCCAAAGCAAGGGAAGATGGCATGCTGATCATATGTAGTATTTTTGTAAATCCAACCCAGTTTAACGACAAAAAGGACTTTGAGCAATACCCAATATCTGTGGAAGAGGACATCGAACTACTGGTAAAAGCAGGTTGCGATGTGCTGTTTCTGCCATCGCAGGAAGAGGTGTATCCCGGTGGACAGCAAAAGGCGGCAACTTATGATTTTGGATATCTGGATACGATACTGGAAGGCGCAAAGCGACCAGGTCACTTCAAAGGAGTAGGACAGGTAGTGGCAAGGCTGTTGGAAATTGTGCAACCTGAAAGGCTTTACCTGGGTCAGAAAGATTACCAGCAATGCATGGTGATTAACAAATTGATCAGCAAAATGGGGACTGATATCACCAGTGTGGTAATATGCCCTACGATGCGGGAACCTGATGGTCTGGCATTGAGTTCGAGAAACCGCAGGCTTACAGAGTCTCAGAGGGCCGTGGCCGTAACCATATACCAATGCCTGGTATCCATAGAATCGAAGCAGAAAATGGGTTCATTCGCCCTGGTAAAGAAGGAATGTGAGGAACTGCTGGCAGCAAAAGGTTTTGATGTGGAATATGTTGCTCTGGCAAATGCCAGAGATCTGACCTTGCTGAATACCTACGAACCTGGTTACCCAATGGTGACCCTTATTGCTGCCAGGATTGGAGAGATAAGGCTTATTGACAATATGGTGCTGGGGTAGCAGGGTTTTTGAAACGGCAGACTACAGTTCTCAGGATAAATTCATAATTAGTAACGGAAAAGTCTGCAAAAAGGAACGAAAGCAAAAAAAACAAGAATGCAAACACTTGCCTTAGGAATTGATATTGGCGGTACAAATACTGCATATGGCATTGTAAACCGCAGGGGTGAAATATTAATGAAAGGTAGTTTGCCTACTACAGGGCATGCTACGGTAGCAGATTATATAGCTGCTATTAATACTGAATTGTCGCCATTGCTTGAAAAGTTAGGCAGGGATAATGTAGTTGGTGTGGGGATAGGTGCACCTAATGGTAATTTCTACACCGGCGAGATAATTTTTGCGCCTAATCTGCCCTGGCAGGGCGTGATAATCCCGATGGCTAACCTTGTGGGCGAGGCTTTGGGGATAAAGGCCATATTGACCAACGATGCCAATGCTGCCGCAATTGGTGAAATGGCCTATGGTGCAGCAAGGGGGATGAAGGATTTTATACTGGTGACTCTGGGCACTGGCCTAGGAAGTGGTTTTGTAGCCAATGGACAAATGGTTTATGGCCATGATGGACTGGCAGGCGAATTAGGGCACGTAATAGCTGAAAGGAATGGTCGTAAATGCAATTGCGGCAGGTATGGCTGCCTGGAGCGTTATGCCTCTGCAACAGGGATAGTAATTACAGCCGAACTGTGGCTGGCCGAAAGAACTGACGAAACATCACTGCGTGGCCATAACGGAAAACTGACTGCAAGGATGATACAGGAGGCTGCTCAAAAGGGCGATACTTTTGCTCTTGAACTATATGAATACACTGCCATGATACTGGGCCAGACACTTGCTGATATGGTGGCCGTGACTTCGCCTGAAGCAATTGTGTTTTTTGGCGGATTGGCCAATGCCGGCGATATGCTGCTGGTGCCGGCAAAAAAGCACCTGGAGGAGCAACTGCTGAATATCTATAAAAACAAGGTAAAAATCCTTAAATCGGGATTACCTGATGCCGATGCTGCCATACTGGGCGCAAGTGCATTGGCGTGGTAACACCCTCACAACTGAAGGGGCTTTACAGGCGAATATGTTTTCAACAGTTAGCAATTACTCCTGAACTACAGCAAACAATATATCCTCCATCAGTGGTTGGCTGAACCTGCCAGGCTACGTCATTCCCTGTACCGCCAAGACATTTCTGCCATTGTATAGCAGGAGCCTGGGCCATCAGTTTACAACTATAGATTGATAAACATAGCAGCAGAAATATTTTTCTCATTAGTTGGAGCTTGAGGCACCAGTGAAATAATACTACTAAGATAGCTAATATGAATCAACTCAGCAATTTCGGCCGCTCCCGGTAAACCTTCCAGACAAACTCCCCGAATAAAGTATTGGCCCAGGCAAACCACGACCGTGTGAATTTGCCTGCATCGTCTTTGTGGAAGGATTCATGCATAAAGCCCTTACCTGCATGGCTATGTTGCAGCATGTCGAGGCATTTTTTTATCTCGGCATCATCAGCGCTGGTGAGGCCGCGCATGATAATACTGATGGGCCATACCTGGTCCATACCCACATGCGGCCCGCCAATACCTTCTCCAGCCTTGCCGGTGAAGAAGAACGGATTGTCGGGGGTTAGTACAAATTTGCGCGTATTGATGTAGGCAGGGTCGCTGGCGAAGCCCGGATTAAGGTAGCTTAATGATAAAAGAGATGGTACATTGGCATCGTCCATAAGGTTATAACTTCCAAAGCCATTTACTTCGTATGCATAGATCTCATCGTAGAATTTTGTTTTTATTTTACCATGCTCATTTACCCCCCGGTTTATCATTTTGATCAGCTCCCGTACAGGTCTGTGATCGAATTCAATCTTTGTGTTGAGCAGTATCTCCATCAGTTGTCCCAGTGCGCTGAAGGCAAATATGTTGGAAGGTATAAGATACGGGAAGACCGTAGCATCATCGCTGGGCCGGAACATGGAGCAAATCATGCCATTGGGTTTTGCCGGGTAACCATAGCCTCCCAGCGGCACGCTGTCGGTTGCATATTCGGTATTGCGCATAAACGAATACGGACCCTTGCCATTGAAGCGCTGCTGCTCCTGGAAAGTTTTAATAATAAGGTTGATGGCCGCAATCCATTGGCTGTCGAAAATAGATGTATCGCCGGTTGCTTTCCAGTAGCCATAGGCCAGCCGTATAGGGTAGCACAGACTGTCGATCTCCCATTTGCGCTCATGAATACCCGGTTGCATTTTGGTATTATCGCTCTTCCATTCGCTTATTTTATTTTCGTCTTTATAAAATGCGTTGGCATAGGGGTCCTTAAGAATGCACCTGGTTTGCCGGTATATCACACCCTTTATCATCTGCTTCAGGTTGTCGTCTTCCTTGCACAATGGCAGATAAGGCCATACCTGTGCCGAAGAGTCGCGCAGCCACATGGCATCTATATCTCCTGTAATTACGTAAGTATCCGGCTTGCCTCCTGTTATAGTGTAATCTACTGTGGTATCGAGGGTATTGGGAAAACAGTTTTCGAACAGCCAGGCAATCTCTTTATTGCCGATATTCTGCTTTATCTCGGCTATTACTTTTTCAACAGCCTTGCTTTTAAACTTCCTGTCTTTTTCGGGTATGCGCACAACTGGGAAAGTAGTTTCGGCACCCCATACATTGGTATATTTAGATAACATTATGGCTGTTGTTGCCATAGTGGTTTGTTTTACGAATTTTCTCCTGTTCATAGTTTAAATATAGGCAGGCTTTTTAAATATTGGAAGAAATGTACAGAATTGCATGTATAAGCCGGAATTTACATGAAATAAAAAGGACTGCACATTTATTCAGGTATATTAAGATGATTAAGGTCTGCGAATAGGTGAAGTTATCTTGTTATAAAGGAAAAATTATACTTTTAATGCGAATCTCCTGATTTATAGTTAAAACAAATCATAATGACCATTCGAAAAGTTAAGGGAATTTTTGCAGATAGATTTTCTCTGATCCTGGTAGTATTTATTGGACTGAGTTTCAGCGCCAATGCCCAAAACCTCTCTCATTATGTAGATCCTTTTATAGGCACTGGTGGGCATGGGCACACCTATCCGGGCGCTACGGTTCCATTTGGCATGGTTCAGCTCAGTCCTGATAATGGCAGCGAGGGTTGGGACTGGTGCAGTGGCTATAATTATGTAGACTCGACTATTGCCGGCTTCAGTCATATGCACCTCAGCGGCACCGGCTGCGGCGACTGGTGCGATATTTCTGTAATGCCCAACAATGGCGCTATACCCGATACGGCCGCTGATTTCAGGGTTAAATTCAGACACGACAAAGAGGATGCCACCCTGGGCTACTATGGTGTAAAGATGGAAAACGGGATTAAAGTGGAACTGACCACTACCGAGCGTTGCGGTTTTCACCGGTATGAATTTCCTAAAGGCTCAAAGCCGGTGGTTAAGTTCAACCTTACCTACATGATCAACTGGGATAGTACGGCTGAATCTTACATTACGCGCATTAATGATTCTACAATTGTGGGTTACCGCTCATCCATCGGGTGGGCCCGTGTTCAGAAAGTATATTTTGCCGCCCGTACATCTGTACCATTCAACCATCTTTATACCTATAAGCCCGGAAGGTTTAAAGACCCGAAAACCGGGAACATAAATGTGGAGAATGGCGAAATCTTTTTCAATGACCCCGGAGGCAAACAGATACTGATGAAGGTGGCGCTCTCTACTGTAAGCACAGACAAGGCGCTGCTGGCGCTTAAAGAGATTGGCGACTGGGATTTTGAGCGCGTGGTTAGAGAGGCAAAACAGAAATGGGAAAATGAGCTGACCAAAATTGTGGTTAAAACCAGTGATGAAAAGCTGAAGCGGATATTTTATACAGGGCTGTACCATACCTGTTTGGCGCCCGTGCTGTATTCGGATGCCGATGGCCAGTATAAGAATGCCAATGGCAAGACCCTGATGATGAAGAAAGGCCAGCGGTATACTGTTTTCTCCTTGTGGGATACTTTCAGGGGATTGAATCCGCTGTTTACTATTACTCAGACCGATAGGAATGTAGATATACTGAACAGTATGCTTGCATTCAGTGATGAAACAGGTTTGTTGCCAGTATGGGACCTGAGTACTTATGAAACCGGCTGTATGAGCGGGTACCACGCCGTGCCTGTACTTGCAGATGCAGTGCTTAAGAACACAGCAGGACTGGATCCCGAACGGGCCTATGATGCCATGCGTAAAACCGCCTTCCAGACAGTGAGAGGCACACCCGACTATATAAAATACGGATACCTTCCGCAGGATAAAGGAAGCTACAGTGTGACCATTACCCTTGAATATGCTTATGATGACTGGTGTATAGCGCAGGTAGCAAAGAAGCTGGGCAAGATGGAAGATTACCGCATGTTTATGAACAGGGGCGCTGCCTATAAACAATTATTTGATAAGCAATCTGGTTTTATCAGGGGCCGCAATTCCGATGGTAAGTGGGTACTCCCTTTTGATCCGTATATGGCATCTACAGATGGTAAATCGATGTATGAAGAAGGCAATGCATGGCAGTATACATTCTTTGTACCACATGATGTAAGGGGTCTGGCAATGCAGTATGGCAGCATTGATAAGTTTGTACTAAAACTGGATTCTTTATTCTCTGTATCATCCGCAGTAAAAGGAGAGAGTGCTCCACCCGATGTGAGCGGACTTATAGGCCAGTATGCGCATGGTAACGAGCCGAGTCACCATATAGCCTATATGTATAGTTTTGTTGGTCAGCCCTGGAAGACACAGGAAAAGGTGCGCTATATCATTGATTCTATGTATCATGACCATCCTGATGGCTATGCAGGAAATGAAGATTGTGGCCAGATGAGCGCATGGGCAGTATGGAGCATGATGGGTTTGTATCCCGCCAACCCTGCCGGTGGTGAGTATGTGTTTGGTAGCCCGGTGTTCGACCAGGTGAGTATAAAAATTGCAGCTAATAAATACATGGTAATAAGAGCGCTCAACAACCGGAAAGATCACCCGTACATTCAGAGTGTGAAACTGAACGGAATGCCTTATACCAAAACCTATATCAACCATTCTGAGCTGATGAAGGGCGGGCTGCTTGAGTTTACTATGGGCGATAAGCCCAATAAACACTGGGGTAACATGCCGGAAAGCTGGCCGGCATCGGTGAATTAAAAAATGGCTAATTTCGGTGTATGATACCAAATCTTACCAATACGGCATTCTGGGATGTGGACTTTAATAAATTGGATCCTGAACGCAATGCTGTTTTTATCATGGAAAAGGTGTTTAATTATGGATTATGGGAGGACCAGCTAGCTATTGTGAAATATTATGGAATAGAAAAGATAAAAGAAGATATTGTAAAAGGGGCCTATTACAAGAAAAAGGTTTTCAATTTCCTTTGCGTTATATTTGAGTTACAACCTGAAGAATTTACATGCTACATGAGGAGACAGTCTCACCCGCAACACTGGAATTACTGAAACAACTTTGTGCAATTCCTGAGTTAAGTAATTTTGCACTGGTTGGAGGTACAAATCTTGCACTAAGGTTTGGGCATCGGATTTCGATAGACATCGATTTGTTTGCCAATGAGCCATTTAATAAAGAGAAGATCAGGCAGGTAATACATGACACTTTCCCGGATTCGGTATTGCTTGATGAGATGAAACAAACTTTGTGGTATCAGGTCAATGGTGTGAAGACCGATATTGTTCTGCATGAATATCGCTATTTGCAACCAGTTGAAGAGATTGCAGGTATAAGATTAGTCTCATTGCCCGACATTATTCCCATGAAACTTGGCGCCGTATCCGGACGGGGTGCAATGAAAGATTTCTGGGATATAGCTGAATTATTAAAGCACTTCTCTATTGCTGAAATGATTGATTTTTATCGTGGAAAATATGTAACTGATGATATAGGCCTTATACTCAAGTCTCTACTGTATTTTGAAGATGCAGAAATTCAGAATGATCCGGTTTCATTGAATTCTTTCACATGGAGCCAGGTGAAAAAGGATATAGATTTAGCTGTAAAAAATTATGTAAGCACGTCTTTCTAATGAAACCAACCGTAATTCAAAATGGTAATTAATGATAGTTCAGATAGCAAGATATAAACTCAAGCCATTATTAAGCATACTAATCCTGCTTTTTTGTTCATCTCAAATTGCAGCCCAGCAGCAATACGAACTGAATACCGGATGGAAGTGCAAAAAGGCCGGTGAAGTAAATAAATCCGGTGAGTTAGTATCGCAAACAAGCTTTTCGTTGAATGGGTTTATACCCGCTGTTGTGCCGGGTACTGTGCTTACCAGTCTGCTGGAGAACAAGCTTATCCCCGATCCCTTTTATGGCATGAACAATGAACTGATACCGGATATTTACAAGGTGGGCAGGGATTATTATACTTATTGGTTTGTAAAAGATTTTACTGAAGTGGCGCCGGGGGCAGGCGATAAGGTGGGCCTGATTCTGAGAGGTATCAATTACAGCGCGGATATTTATCTTAACGGACATAAACTAAATGAAAAGCCCGATAAGGGAATGTTTCTGAGGCAGAGTTATGATATCACACCATGGATGAGTAAAGATGGCAAAAACAGGTTGGCCATAATAGTTTATCCGCCCGATCCTGTGGGAAACCCAAATGGTGGCCAGGGTGGCGATGGTACCATCGCTCATAGCATCACCAACCAGTATGTGGCCGGCTGGGACTGGATACAACCAATAAGAGACAGGAACACCGGAATATGGGATAAGGTATTTATAAAAAAGACAAAACAGGCACTTGTAGAGCATACACATGTGGTAACCTATGTTCCGGGAAAAAGAACACCGGATGCCATACAAAAAGCGGCATCCATAAAAGTTACGGCAGAGATTGAGAACCCTGATTCAGTTGCGGATATTGAGGGAGTGGCCCAGATGGAAGTGGAAGGCCGTAAGCTTTCGGTAAAAGTAAAAGTGGCCCCCGGCACCAGTGAATTTGTAGAGTTCCCGTTGATGTATGTGGATAGCCCGAGGTTATGGTGGCCTAATGGATATGGTCCACAAAATCTGTATACTTTGAAGGTGCGGTTTCTGATCAATGGCAAGGTGGTATCGGATGAAGAGCAGGTCACCTTCGGTATCAGGGAATTGAAAGCTGTTTGGAATAAAAAAACAGGCGGCAGGGAGTTGCGTGTGAATGGCCAGAAGATATTTATTAAAGGTGGCAACCGGATACTGTCGGATGAAATGCTGCGCTTTTCCAAAGAACGTTATGATGCTGAGGTAAGATACCACAGGGATATGAACCTGAACCTCATAAGGGTATGGGGTGGAGGTATAACAGAAAGGCCTGAGTTTTATGAAGCCTGTGATAAATACGGGCTCATGGTGATGCAGGATTTCTGGGTGTCGGGCGACTGTAATGGTCGTTGGTACGATCCGCTGAAACTGGAAGATACCAATGCCCGGAGGGCTTATCCTGATGATCATGCTTTGTTTCTGGAATCACTGGAAGACCAGGTGAAAATGTTGCGCAATCACCCATCATTGGTATACTGGTGTGGCGGTAATGAAATTAAACCACCGGCAGATATATTAGTGCCCTTCCGGGATTCTATACTGCATGAACTGGATAGCACCCGCTTCTTTTTTGAGTATTCGAATGATGATAGTATGTCGCTGAAAAGTGGTGATGGACCATATACCATACAACAGGATAATTTTTTCTGGGAGCACAGGTCATTCCCGTTCAATTCAGAGGTAGGCTCAGTAGGCATTGGCGAATATGAATCTTTAGAGCGTTTTATACCCAAAGAGCATCTGGTAGCGCCGGAGTATGATGTCATCAACCATAAATGGAAAGTAGATTCTGTGTGGCAGTATCATAAGTTTATCGGCTACGACTCGATCATTGAAGCTTATGGCCACCCTCGATCGGCCATGGATTTTGCCAATAAGGCCCAACTGGTAAACTATAATCAGTACAGGGCTTTGATTGAAGGTTATACCGCGCATATGTGGGATTGGTACACAGGTGTCATTATCTGGAAAACACAAAATCCATGGACTGCAATGCTGGGCCAGATGTATGATGTATACCTGGACCCTAATGCCTGTCTCTATGGTTTGAGCGAAGGAGCGAAACCGGTGCATATCATGTTCGATCCAATAGCAAAATCGGTGTTATTGGCCAACAACAGCTTGAAGGCTACCGGCAAACTTCAGGTTAAATCTGAGATCATTGATTTTAAAGGCAAGGTGAGAGAAACGTTTACTGGTTTTGGCAATGCCGGCAGTAATAGTGTGGCAAAGCTGGGTAAGTTCCCGGCAAAATGGGATTCACTCAGGCAGAATGAAGGGCTGTTTTATTATCTCGAATTGAGTGATTCCTCCAGCGGGCAGATTATTGATAAAAATATTTACTGGCTGCCTGATAAAAATAACAGCTTGAAGTTACTTGTGCATCTGCCGGTTGTGCCATTTAAGGTGAAAGCCAGTCTGAAGGCGCCCGGAGTGGCGGAACTAACCATAACAAATCCTACTGAAAACCTTGGTTTTTTTAACCGGATTTCGGTGATTGACAAGGTTACCGGTAAAAGCATATTACCTTCGTTCTGTAATAATAACTATTTTTCGGTTTTACCAATGTCAACAGAAAAGGTTACTATTGAGTTTACCCCGCAGCCGGGAATGTCGCCTGCATTGTTATTGCAACGTTGGTCGGCAGATAAATGGGTAATTGATTTTGAAAATTAAAAATGATGAAAAAAGTATTAATAGTAATTCTGCTGGCGCTTTCGGTGCCATGTTTTGCACAGCACGATCCTTATATGGGTATAGTTCCTGCACCTGTTTCTGTAAAGAAAGGAAATGGGGAGTTTAAGCTCACTGCCGAAACCATAATTCTTGCCGATTCGCCCAATCATAAAGCGGTACGTTTTTTCACGGAATACCTGCGGAAGGCCGGATTCAGTAATACGGTTACAGACCTGAACCAGCTCGCAAAGGGCAATAAGGAAATGAAAAATTCGATCACTCTTTCTGTCAATACCAAGTCAGATCTGCCTGCAGAAGGTTACCAGCTTCATGTTTATGATGATCATGTTGTGCTTAATGGTAAGGGGGCCGGATTGTTTTATGGTATGCAGACTTTGATACAGCTATTGCAGATAAAAAATAACAACCTGATTACGATTCCCTGCACGAATATTAAAGATTATCCCCGCTTTGGCTACAGGGGTATGCACCTCGATGTGTCCAGGCATTTCTTTGATGTGGATTTTGTGAAAAAGTACATTGATGTAATGGCCATGTACAAGCTGAATACTTTTCACTGGCACCTCACCGACGATCAGGGCTGGCGCATTGAGATCAAAAAATATCCAAAGCTTACTGAAATAGGTAGCAAGCGGGCTCAAACCAAGATAAACCGTGCTGGTATTGACCTTGAGCTATATGATAACACTCCTTATGAGGGTTTCTATACCCAGGACCAGATCAGAGAAATTGTGAATTATGCCACAGACAGATTTATAACAATTGTACCCGAGATTGAACTGCCGGGCCATTCAATGGCAGCAGTTGCTTCCTATCCCGAATTGAGTTGCGACCCTAAGAAAACTTACAAAGTTGCCGAGACATGGGGCGAATTCAAGGATGTTTATTGTCCGACAGAAGAGACATTTAAAATGATGGATGACATCCTTTTTGAGGTGATGCTATTGTTCCCCGGCAAGTATATTCATATCGGTGGAGATGAGTGCAACAAGACGGCATGGAAGAACTCTGATTTTTGTAAGCAATTAATAGCCGATAAGAACCTTAAGGATGAAGAAGGATTGCAGAGTTATTTTATCCGCCGCATAGAACAATATGTCAACTCGCAGGGGCATAGTATTATAGGTTGGGATGAGATACTGGAAGGAGGTCTGGCTCCCAATGCCACTGTTATGAGCTGGCGGGGTGAGGCTGGTGGTATTAAGGCAGCCCAGCAAAACCATGATGTGATTATGACACCCGGAAGCGCCGGAATGTATTTTGACCATACCCAGTTAAAGTCGCCACTGGAGCCGCTTTCGATAGGTGGGAATGCGCCTCTTTCTAAAACATACTCTTATGATCCGGTACCGGCCGAACTGAATAAGGATGAGCAAAAACACATAATCGGGGTACAGGCTAATTTATGGACAGAGTATATACCTACCCCTGCAAAAGCAGAGTATATGTTGCTGCCAAGAATGCTTGCCCTTGCTGAGGTTGCATGGTCTCCATTGGCTAATAAGGATTTTAAGAACTTCTCTGAATCGCGTATACCTCATCAGTTGCCAAGACTTGATGCTGCGGGTTACAACTACAGGGTGCCCACTGCAATTGGCGCAAGCGATACGGTGCTCACCGGATCAAAGTTCAATATTGAACTAACCACACCTGTTGAAGGGGCTACTATTTATTATACACTGGACGGTTACAATCCAAGAGAAACGGATTTAAAATATACAGCGCCTTTGCAGATTACTGTGCCTGATAAAATGACTGTGGATTTCAAAACCATTGTTATTACGCCATCGGGTAAAAGGAGTGTGGTTACCGATATGAAGCTGCAGAATAAGTAGTTTTAGAATTATTTCAACAATGAATACCCGGCTTGAAATTGAATATATAAAAGTAATAAACCCCTCATGGCTGATCTTACTTCATCATCTACAGACAACCACCTGCGCTATCTCGATTCAGCCAGGGGGATAGCGGCATTGATGGTTTTTGTAAGCCATTTTATCGATAGGGGATATCATGATGCACCGGCAACTAAATATGTGTTCCTGATCTTTAACGGCAATGATGCAGTCTCTTTCTTCTTTGTCCTGAGCGGGTTTGTTTTGTCCTACAAATACATGGTACTTAACAGAGAACTGGATGTAAAGAAGTTCTTTGTGAGCAGGATATTCAGGCTTTTCCCTGCCTATTTCATTACGGTAGTGCTTAATACGCTGATGCAGTTGCGTGGAGAAATGGGATTTCAAAGAATGGTCGAGGTGTTTCTGCTGAACAAAACCGGATTTTGGGAGGAGGCCTTACTCTTAAGGTTTCATAATAACTACTACTTCCCTGGCTGGACGTTGAGCATAGAAATGCTGTGTTCTTTCCTGATGCCCTTTTTTATGATCATAGCCATGAAGGACAGGCGGGCCATAGTTTGGCTGTTTTTTGTTCTGATCATCATCGGCAACAGTATTTTCTATAGTTCACACTTTATCATGGGGCTTATTGTAAGTTGTTATTATGTAGCCATAACAAATGATTCTATCAAAAAAACAAAGTGGTTCCGGTACCGGTATTTTATCCTTCCCCTGGCTGCGGTTTTATTTTCCATCAGGCGCATAGATATGATTTCGCCGCTGGGAAAGACCTATAAATACCTCGCCGATTATGCATCCATTGATCTGTTCCTATATACTGGCATTGCATCCTTTGTGTTCCTGGTCGCAATTTTGCAAAGCAAAAAGGCGCAACGTTTTTTAAGCAACCGGCCCATGGTATTCCTTGGAAAAATATCATTCAGCATTTATTTGCTGCACACATTTGCTATCAATATCGTTTACCTCTTCATAAAACCCAACCTAAAAGTTCCGGGTATCTTATTAAACAATAGCCTGATGTTTATTTGCTATATAGCAATCACTATTCTCATGGCAATGGCCATGCACAAATATGTTGAAATTCCATTTATCAGCATGGGCAGGCGGGTGGCGGGAAAAATGAAGCCATCCTTGGTTTTCAGGAATGAAAAATAGATGCGCTTACGGTTAGCAAATGCGTGCAATGTAACTCGTTTCGAGCTTGAAATTGAGTTTGCATTTCAATCCATATCATTTTTGTATTATACCTCCTTATTATGGCACATTTTAATTAAATTTGAACTTTAAGTTCACTACCTGCATATATGGTTCATCTTTACTATTAAAAGTAGGGCTGTATGTGCGGGGTGATTGCTATATATTTATGAAGCAAATTATTACATCAAACATACTGTTTACCATTCTTTTATCCGTGTTGTGCGGCGGGGTATTTGCCCAGCAACATGTGGTGCAGGCTAAGAATGGTTTAAACGCGCGCCCAAGAAATTATACCTTCTTTACAGCCCCTAACAAGGACAATAATCCCGAGGTTGTAAAGCGCAATTCCGGCTTTGAGCAGCATCCCGAATTGGGTGTTTTGTTTGCAGAGACTCCATGCGATAATTGCGTTGAATTAATTGGCAACAGGACCGAAATATCAAAGACGTTTATTAAGGAAGGAACTGATGGCAGGGAGATGATGAGGCAGACATCTACTGCGCCCATACACTACAAAGATGCATTAGGTAACTGGCGTACAGTACAAACACAACTTAAACCTTCAGGCAGTGCAGCAGGTATCTTTTCTGCTCCCGACCAGGAAGCGCCTGTAACCATTAATCCATCATCAAAATCTTCTTCGTTAGGAAAACCCGGTCAATTACTGCAGTTCAATAATAATCTTGAACTGATTTATGCAAAGCCTGATGGCACGCAACAGTTCATAGGTAGTGCCGATTACAGTCATTATACTGCGGGCGATGATGGGGTTTATATCACCAATGCATGGCCGGGTATTGATATTGAAATGTATGTAGCTCGTGGAGGTATCAAGACAAACTTCATTATCAATCATGCGCTGCCTGCTTGGGCTGCCGGTAAGCTGTTGGTCAGAGATCATATTGGCATGAATACCGGTTGGTCGTTGTATGTACCGGGTGAGAATAAGCACCAGTATGCAGGCAATCTTGAAGTGAGGAACAGTGCCGGAGATCTGGCCTATTATATTTCAGCGGCGACTGCCTATGAGCAAAACGCGGCTAAGACAACCTTGCAGTACCTCGATTACCTGGTTGCCGGAAATCTACTTGATATTGCATTGCCCGGTTCATTCCTCAACAGGCCTGCCGGTGCATATCCTGTTATCATTGATCCGCTGGTATCTTTAGCAACAAGCACCCCGGTGGCTTTGGGCTCGGCTTATAGTCCGGGATGGACCGTAGCCTGTCCTTATACCAATCCTGCCACTGTGCCTGCCGGTCTTACTGTTACCGATGTTCAATTTAGTTTTAGCTACACCACAAGCGGAGGTGCGCATATCAACAATGGTGCCAATGATTTCAAGGTGGGTACCTGCAGAAGCCCATCGGCGCCGGGATACTGGTGGCGGTGCACAGATACCGGCGTAGGTACCTGTAATGAAATCGGTGTAACGATCTTCCCTGAAATTTCGGCCTGTATACCGCCCCCACAATGCACGCCATACGACCTGAATGTGCTGATGAATTTTTACCAGAACTTTGCACCTACTTATATTTCGTGCAGTCCTGCTTATATCTCTGCACTTGGTCAGCTCACTGTAACCGTTATTGGCCATACTGCCGAGCCTCATGTTATTTCAGCCAGCCATGATACTGTTTGCCAGGGTCAAAGCGCAACACTTTCAGCTACTGCATATGGAGTAGCGCCTATAACCTATTCCTGGGCGCCGGGAGGCCTTACCGGAAGTACGGTAACAGTCAACCCCACTGCAACTACAGTATACACCCTTACAGTAACAGATGCCTGTGGAAATGCATCGAGCTTAACCCATACCATTTATGTGAATCCCATTGGCGCTATCAGTGGCGTTACAACAGTATGTGTAGGCGGAACAACTACCCTGAGCGATATTGGTGGACCGGGAACATGGGTAAGCAGTAATCCTGCCAAAGCTACTGTGGGCAGCACAACCGGTATTGTTACCGGGCTTGTAAAAGGAAATGTAACCATAACTTATACCTCGCTTGCCGGCTGCTCGGTTACTGCACCGGTAAGTATTAAATCTGCAGTTGCACCGGTTTTGGGTGCTGGAGTCATTTGCCAGGGAAGCACAACCACATTGAGCGATACTACCTCATCAGGTACATGGTCTTCCAGTTCATCGGCCATTGCTTCAGTGTCGGGCACAGGCGGAATTGGTGTCGCCACAGGTGTTTCCGGAGGCTATGCTACAATTACCTATTCTATCTATGGCGGCGGATGTTTTGCTATAAAGAATCTTACAGTAAACGCATTGGCTCCTATCACAGGTATATCATCCATATGCCTGGGTGCCACCACTACACTTAGTGATGCGGCCCCCGGAGGTTCATGGACAAGCAGTAATCCCGGTATTGCAGTAATCAATGCAACAACAGGAGTTGTCAACAGCATTTCGGCAGGAGTTGATACGATTACTTACACATTGCCTTCCGGATGTGCTACTACAAGAGCGCTTACAATAAGTCTGCTTAGTCCTGTTACGGGTAGTTTGTCGGCATGCCAGGGTGGCACAACCACCTTAAGCCATGCTATACCAGGAGGTACATGGACCAGTGGCAATCCTGCAGTAGCAACAATCAATCCAACCACCGGCCTTGTCTCTGGCCTGACAACCGGATTGGCTGGCATTACTTATACAATAGCTGGTGGCTGTTCTGCCATTGCGGTAGTAACTGTTAATCCCATTCCTCCTGTTTCCGGAACACCGGCGGTATGTTTAGGCGGCACAACCATGCTCACCGATGGTGCAGGACCAGGTACATGGAGCAGCAGCAATAATGCCATAGCTACAGTTTCTCCTGCCGGCATGGTATCAGGTACCGGTGTTGGTATTTGTACCATTACCTATACTTCAATGGCAGGTTGTACTGCGACAATAAGCATGAATGTAAGTCTGGCTACACCTAGTACAGGTATTACCACGGTTTGTCCAGGTGGAACAGTAACACTCAGTAATATTACGCCGGGTGGTATATGGTCAAGCGCTAATCCCGGTATTGCCGCCGTCGACTCTTTAACAGGAATTGTTACAGGGGTATCTGGCGGAACCGTTGCGATAATGTATACCAATCCATCTGGTTGCACAGTGAATACATCGGTTACTGTCAATCCGATTTCTTCTATTACAGGTCTTACTTCAATATGTATCGGTGGCACCTCAACTTTAAGCAATTATCTCGCTGGCGGATCATGGAGTACTTCATCGCCGGGCATTGCCACTGTAGATGCAGGTAGCGGCCTGGTAACGGGCATATCAATGGGTACTGCCAATATTACTTATACCTCATTGGCTGGCTGCACCACATGGACTGCAATGACAGTGGGTGTGCCAGCGCCGGTAATGGGTGTAACCTATCTCTGCCAGGGTGTTTCAACCATTTTGATGAATTCAGTTTCTGGTGGCACATGGTCCAGCAGTAATACTTCGGTAGCGACTATTGATCCTGCCTCCGGTTTGCTGATGGGTCTTATACCCGGCAATACGGATATTAGTTATGTTACTGCAGGTGGCTGTAATGCCATGGCTATAGTTACAGTAAATCCTGTAGCTCCGGTAAGCGGCAGCGCAACTGTTTGCGCAGGAAGCAGTACTACGCTTGCTAATTCAGTACCGGGCGGAACCTGGAGCAGCGCTAATCCAGCGGTTGCTGTAGTGGGTACGGGTACGGGTATTGTTACCGGTACTGCATCTGGAACAACAACAATTATTTATACCTCAGCTACCGGCTGTATCACCGGTTTGAATATTACAGTTAATCCAACGCCTTCTGCCATTACCGGTAGTATGCTGGTGTGTACCTCCACTACATTGAGCGATGGAGTTGCCGGTGGTACATGGTCGAGCAGTAATACCGCGGTGGCGGTCATCGGGGCTTCTTCCGGCATAGCATCAGGACTCTCTCCCGGAACGGTTACTATTACCTATACACTTCCAGGCGGCTGTTTCACCACAGCTACACTTACCGTTGATCCGCTGCAACCCATAACCGGCATTCCAAATGTATGTCTGGGCAGTACCTCAACTTTGAGTTATCCGGTTACCGGTGGCACATGGAGCAGTTTAGCTCCTGCTGTGGCTACTGTAAACACCTCTGGAGTGGTTACGGGCATTGCCGCAGGTACTACCACCATCAGCTATGTTACTACAACAGGCTGTGTGGCAACAACATTCGTTACAGTAAATCCGGTAATGCCGGTTACAGGAAGCGCTGCGGTATGCCAGGGCAGTAACATCACGCTTGCAAATGCGATACCCGGTGGCTCCTGGTCTACAAGCGATGGAACGATTGCGCCTGTTGGTGCAACTACAGGAATTGTGGTGGGTGCACAGCCGGGCAGCGTAACAATTAGTTATACCACCTTGCTGGGTTGTACTTCTGTCAAAGCAGTTACAGTTAATCCGCTTGCGGCTACCACCGGAAACCCGTCTATATGTGCAGGCAGTTCAACTATGCTCAGCAATACAACACCTGGTGGAGGTACATGGTCGAGCCTTGCACCGCTTACTGCTACAGTTAATCCTGTATCGGGAATGGTTACCGGAATTTTAACCGGAACAGCAACAATCCGCTTTACTTCCGGATTAGGTTGTATGGCTAATTTTATAGAGACTATTAACCCAATGCCATCGGCAATTATAGGTGCGCTGGCAGTATGTATGGGCAGTACCACTACCTTAAGCAATACTTTGACAGGTGGCACATGGAGCAGCAGCAATACGGCTGTGGCCACTGTAGGTTCTATTACTGGCGTGTTGGCCGGCGTATCGCCCAATACCGTAACTGTTAGTTATTCTTCAGGTGCTGGTTGTGCAGTCTCGGCTGTAGTAACGGTTAATCCGCTGCCGCTGGCTATAACCGGTGTTGCTTCTATGTGTGCAGGTGCATCAGTTACACTCAACGATGCCACCATATCTGGTACATGGAGCAGTATTAATCCTGCTATTGCAACTGTGAATACAAGTGGCGTAGTTACCGGGGTATCTGCCGGAACAACCTTTATTAAGTACAGCACACCGGCTGGCTGCTTTATGACCCGGCAGGTAACTGTAAATGCTATGCCATCGGCTATCGGTGGTACAACTGTGGTATGCGAAGGGGCGAATACAACACTCACAAATACACTGGCTTCGGGTACATGGAACAGCAGCAATTCGGCTATTGCCACAGTTGGCAGTCTTACAGGATTGCTGACCGGAGTAACGGCAGGCAACGCAGTTATTACCTACATTACTGGTTCAGGCTGTTTCGTTGTGGCGCCGGTTACCGTTAACCCTACACCTGCTATCAGCGGCACATCTTCTACCAATCCTACTACCTGTATCAACGCAGATGGTACCATTACCCTGAATGGTTTGCATGCCGGTGAAAGTTATACGGTACACTACAACAATGGTGCAGTACCGGTTTCTGTTTTGCTCACTGCTAATGGCGCAGGTAAAATAATCATTGCCGGACTGGCAGCCGGTAGTTATTCAAACTTCAGTGTTACGACTTCTCTGGGCTGTACATCAAATGTTGTAGCGGCCCCCATAGTGCTTTCCCTGCCTCCTGTACCTGCCACTCCTGTTGCAGGAAATAATACACCCATATGCGCCGGAACTACACTGAAGCTTACTGCTTCTGATGCTACTGCCGGTGTTACTTATTTGTGGTCTGGTCCGGGTGGCTATACTTCAACATTGCAGAACCCGACCATTGCCGCAACTGTTGTGGCCATGTCTGGTACCTATTCGGTTACCGCAACCAAACTGGCTTGTGTTTCTGCTCCTGCCGCAACAATTGTCGTGGTTCATCCTATACCGCACATTGGCCAGGTTACATCACTTAATCCGGGTACATGTAAGGGCACTGATGGTGTTATTATGCTTTCAGGTCTCGATTCAGGTGTTACTTATAATATTGGGTATACGGGCAATGGTATTCCCGGCTCCACTATTGCAACAGCCGATGGCAGTGGTAAAGTAACTATTACCGGTTTAGGAGCGGGCAACTATGTCGGATTCGTGGTAAGTTCTTTTACCTGTATTTCCAACTCCGCCGGGCCTGTAACATTGGTTGACCCTGCTGCTCCGCCCGCGCCAACTGTTTATAGCAACAGTCCTATATGCGCAGGGCAAACACTTACCCTGAGTTCCAACGATGCCATAAGCAATATTACTTATGACTGGTCCGGGCCAAATAACTTTACTTCCAACCAGCAGAATCCGGTGATACCCAATATTACTATGCCCGATTCTGGTTTGTATACCTTAACTATCAGGCATCTCAATTGTCCCACTACGGTTACCGAAAACGTATTGGTGCATCCTGCTGTAGTATTATCAAATATTACTCCCGATCAGATCGTGCCATTGGGTGGCAGTATCCGGCTGTATGCAGTAGGTGCAGAATTTTATATGTGGTCGCCCAATGATGGTACCCTGGATAATCCGAATATCGACAGTCCTCTGGCTACTCCCCAGGAGCCAGTGACCTATAGTGTAAAAGCCATGAATACCTGGGGTTGCCTGGATACTGCTTCGGTGCGCATCAGTATAGATTACAATGTTACCGAGTTTATGCCCAATGCGTTTACTCCTAACAATGATGGCTATAACGACATCTTCAGGGTGGGTAATGTGAAGTATGACAAAATCGTTGAGTTTAAAGTTTTCAACCGCTGGGGACAACTGGTTTACGATAATAATTATGAGCCAACAGCCGGATGGGATGGTACTTTCCATGGTGTGCCTCAGGATGTCGGAACCTATTATTACAGCATCATACTAACCAGGCCCGACGGCAAAAACAAAACGTTCAACGGAGAGGTAATATTGATCAGATAATTTTGTTGCCGGCATTGAAAATAATTCTCTGAATATCTAACAGCATATGGATCCCATATGCTGTTGTTGTATATGGTTGTGTTGGAATCATCCTTCGCTTTATAATTAACCGCCATCAATTTAGTTAAAAAGCAAAATGGAAAGTCTTGGTGTGTAAACAATTTGCTACGCACAAGCTTTTTGAAAATGACATAAGATTACTATTTATGCAGTCATTGCCCCAGAGGGGTAAAATGTTTATAGTATCCTCAATACCACCACCGCACGCACCCCAGAGGGGTGCAACAATTCGTGCAAATAGAAAAGTTTTGTCATTTTGCAAACTACTGATTGTCATATATTTTGAACACATGTCATGGCAGCCTCGCCGAACCATGACTAGCTGGGTTCTCAATTATAGTCAAATAGCATTTTTGATATCGGGTCATTATCAATACAGCTTTAATAAAACCAGACATAGTCCGGAGAACTTAAAGATGCATAGCCCTGGGTTCAATTAAAATTCACCCTAACCCACTCACGCACTGGCAGCTTCGGGTTCCTTAACAGCAGTAGCCGAATATGGGTTTTTGTCCTTGTAAAAGAGCAGCAGGCCGCCGCCGATTATCATAAGGGCTACCGATAAAATCTCAGCCTGCGTTGGGTGAACAAAACCCCAGTTGTACTTATAGTTTACTCTTATCAGCTCTACACAAAAGCGCTCCAGCCCTACCAGTATCAGGTAGGTGCCAAACATCTGCAGGGTGCGGGTAAAACGTTTACGCACAGCCCACAGCACAAAAAACAGCAGTATGCAGGTTATAGCTTCATACACCGGTGTTGGGAAAACACTTACCGGTAACACATTGCAGTACTCACCGGTGCAGCCCAGTATATTAACGCCTTCATGTCCCACATTGTGTGGATAGTTCATGCCAAACAACCACCTCGGCAGCCACGATGGTGCGCTGTAGCAGGCATGTTCGGTTGTGCCTATCATCTGCATGATGTGCGATTGGTCGGCAGGTGTTGCTGCCCTCAGTATTCCGTCCGGCTGCGTTACATAGGCTGTGTTATATATACCCCAGTCGCCATCGCCGCTCAACTGGCAACCCAGCCTGCCTATGCCATAGGCCAGCATTATGCCCGGCGCTGCGGCATCGCACATGTGTCGGAAAGGGATATTATGCTTTTTGGTGTAATAGTAAAAACAGATAGTCGCCATGATCAATCCACCCAGGAAAGTAAGCCCGCTCGATGAGGTAAGATTATGGATAGGATCCTTGATGAAATCGTCCCACGTTTCAAATGCGTTGAATATCTTGGCGCCGGCCAATCCCCCCACTGCAGCCACAACCACGATTTCGGTGATGAGGTCGTGCGGATATACCTTTACCTTCTTGGTCACCGGTTCAGGCAGTTCCTGTTTTTTAACCTCAAGGTATTTACTTACTGCCAGGGCTGCAGCGCCAATAAAACCAAACAGCAGGTTGCCCTTTGCCGATAACAGGAAACCCATCGGGTCGGGCGATACCTCGGTGAAATGGGTAAATACGCCACCCACCTTGAAGCCAAGGAGGAAGCCTATGATAGCCGAAACAAGCAGTTCGGTTATTTCCACCTTCCTGCCCACCACCATCTCCTGTATCTCATAGGTTAGTAATCCCGCCTTAGCCTTCCTGCGCAACTCCTGCGAGGTAGCCCATGCCGCCCCTATGAACGACAATGCCACCAGGAAACCAAAAGTTTTAAACAGGCTCAGCCAATCAGGCATATTAGTTCCAAAAAGCGATTGCAACAAATACTGGAAGTCAGGATACATGGCGCGAAATTAGTTGATTTGTTTGTATGTTGACTTGTTGACTTGTTGATAAGTTGAAAAGTTGATAGGTTGAATAGTTATATTTTGCCTCCACCCGCATCTTTCTACTATCTACTATCTACTTTACTATTTGGTCTTTGGTTTATTGGATTTTGGACTTCATTGCAAATTAGAAATTGGAAATTGTTATTGGGACTTTTCCTTCCCACTCCCGACTATCTACTATCTACTATCTACTATCTACTATCTACTATCTACTATCTACTATCTACTATCTACTATCTACTATCTACTATCTACTAATTAACGTCAACGCCTGCTGAATCATCAAATCTATATCCTCTGCTGCATTTTCCGAAAACGTCTGTGCTATCCTGTTCGCTATTACCGTATTTACCGACAGGCAGTCGTGCCCCAGCAGTTGACCCAGGCCATATATCGCCGAGGTTTCCATCTCAAAATTGGTTATTAGCTGCCCGTTATGCCTGAACGACGATAGTTTTTCAGGTATGCCCGCAATGGCAGGGGGCAGCCTCAGCGCTCTGCCCTGCGGCCCGTAAAACCCAGGGCAGGTTACCGTAATACCCTTTATAAATCCATCTGTAAACAAATCTTTAAGTTTTTGCGAAGCACTGGTAACATAGGGAAAAATGTGCTTTTCCACCAGTCCTGCATGGCTGGCAAAAGCCTGTTGCAGGGACTGTTCCACCTCCGTTGGCTGGTAATTATAGAAATGCAGCAGATTATCCATCCCTATCCCCGTTTCCGATACGATCAGGCTGCCTGTAGCAATATCCGGCTGCAGAGCGCCGCATGTGCCCAGGCGGAAAATGCTCAGTTTGGTGTGGTTTTCCTTGGGCCTGCGGGTGGTAAAATCTATATTGGCGAGGGCATCCAGTTCGTTCAGCACTATATCTATGTTATCCGGGCCTATTCCGGTGCTCACCACGCTTATTTCTTTACCGTTCAGCGTGCCGGAATGGGTTATAAACTCGCGGTGCTGTGCCCTGTGGGTTATGGTATCAAAGTACTGCGAAACCTCCTTCACCCTGCCGGGGTCACCCACCACGATCACAGTAGTAGCAAGCTGT
This sequence comes from uncultured Bacteroidota bacterium, assembly GCA_903903635.1. GTDB lineage: Bacteria > Bacteroidota > Bacteroidia > Chitinophagales > Chitinophagaceae > Nemorincola. Next base: position 29,525 of record CAIUZK010000183.1, on the reverse strand, counting down.
TCGGGAGCAAGGTCGAGGTGGTAAATATTACCCCTGGCGCTCAGTATCAGTTCCGAATTTCCTAAAAAATCAGGGGCCATTATTTAAAATTATTTTGGTGTTGTAAAGAAACGATTTTTTACTACATTTGCAGACACGGTCGGATGGCCGAGTGGCTAGGCTCAGCTCTGCAAAAGCTGCTACAGCGGTTCGAATCCGCTTTCGACCTCTTTTAAAAATTGTAATGGGCTGCAAACCAATCGTTTGCAGCCCATTCTTTATGTTTGGGGTACACTGTCGGGGTACACTCTGAACAGGTAGGGTGTCATTTTGATTTGGTTAATTCTACCAAAGCTACTTTATTTTTAGTGGCCAGCTAACAGCCCTGATTTAGCTTTTGGTTCTTTGGTAATGATCGGATTCAAGACACTGTCAAACGGGCTTCAGTACCCTGATTTAGCTTTATTAAATGTCATTTCAGCAGCAGTACCCTGATTAAGCGGTTCATTTGTGTAGTGTCTCGGCAGGCACTTGCACAAACCTACGGCACGCCTCGCACTACTTCCGATGGCTATGTTCCCATAGGGGGAAATCCACGCTAATTTCATGCTATCGCTGCACCCCTATGTCAACGCCATCTCCCTTTATCTTTTGTCCGCCCCCGCCCACTTCATTCATAACGCAATACTCCGCATTTACAGGTATCTGGCTGGGCTGTAATCATGTTGCAGGCAATCTCTATTAAGCAGCTTCTAGAGTCTAGGGATGCTTACGTATGGCTATTCATTCCGTCATGGCGGAGCCAGCGCACAGGCTAGGCTTCTCCCACGCTCAAACTATTAGTCTATTTGTCCGGCTGGGCAGTGAATAGCTGCCAGCTAAACACAAGGCTATACACGGCAGCAATTCACACGCCCACGCACAGTAAAAGCAATTCTTTCACCCCATCACATCACAGCAAACACACAGGGCAACAGGTGATATAATGGGGTTCAATCATTGCATTTGCTCTTTGCCAACGCTGCCACCGATGGAATAGTTTATTACCCTGGCACATGGCATGCGCACAGGCTAAGGCAGGGGCGGGAAATGAGTACTTAATACAACTTTGAAACCCACTTGCCGATTTTTCTAATAGTTCCAATTTTTCTTTTTGAAAAAGAATAATAGAAATCCTTGTATTTTTCGGGTAGCTGGCCATTCTTTATTAATTCGTCTATATCATCTATTGTAGTATCTCTGAGATTACAAAAGAGTTTTGCGCTTTCTGTAAGTAATGCCTGATTAAGCCCTTCTGCCATACCTATTAAATGATTCTTGTCGTTACTGTTATTTTGCGCTCCCTGAATAGCACCAAGTGCTTTTCCGACATTCTTGTGTAGTGCCGCAGCCTCAAAAGAAATTAAATGTTTAATGCCTCTTTTCTGTACATATTGCACTATACCAAAAACAATAGAAACCATTGTTAGTATATTCTTAGTAACATCAGTGTTTAAGTAATTCAAAATATCCATAACAGTTAATTTATTAAACAAAACTAAAAGAAAACCTCTATGATTATAGATTTTGTTTTGGTGATTACTACGGATATGCTGGCGCAAACGGGAGCATCTGTAATTCTATTTAGCTTGGTAACATTTTTACCGGATCACTATCTTGTATTGATGCATTTAGCTTTAGTAACAATGCTTATACTTTAAACCACATCAATACAATCTAATGATCTTGGAAACCAAAATTGAGTAATAGTTTTTGAAACCCTTAATTAGAATTGTACTTTAGCACCTACAAAAATAGAATTATGATATAGAGAAAATAAAGACTTTTTAAGATTGTTGTATTATAACATAGTGTTGCAGACACAGAATCGCCAATTCTAATTAACCGGAAGCAATGCAATGGATGTAGTACGCCTCACGGCGTAACTGTGTCTTTTGCTTCCGGTAGGCTTTGGCGAGCCTTGTAGCTGCAAGAGAATTTCAGTTACGCTATTTTTTTGTCAACTACATAAACTATGAATTTATGGAAATAGAAAACAAGAATAATATTGAGGTTGTATCGGATTTTGAATATTTTTTTACCTGGGCGGATTTCACCAACATTTTAAATAACAATACTGTCCCTTGCGATTTTCTTAAAGAAGATGGTGAGTATGTTAATGTAGGTGAAATAATATTTAGATTGGATTTAATAGAACACTTTGCTGAAATAGCTGGTTATATAGACATCACAAAGGAGGGACATATTATTTTTCGCAATAGGATACGTTTAAGTAGTGAATCTGAAGGAAAGCTTTTATACGCGATCCGCAAAAATGATAATGATAGAATTGCACGAAAATTTATCAATGTACCTGAAATAAAAAAGGATGAATTTTCAGGAAATAAAACAATTAGATGGCGCACAATTGGGGGACATACTTCTGAGAAAATTTGTTCATACTCATATGAAAATGGAATTTACTTTCTTGATTTTGGTTTCAATTTTATAGATAATAAAGATTACATAGTCTTTCATTCAAACCCTAAACAATTAACTCTTTCAAAAGATGACACTATATCATTTTTGCTTGAGAACAAAGAAATTATCGAATTTAAACTGGTATCTAATTCATATAAAGTTGGGGAGAAGTATAGGTATTTTCCCAGTGAAGGATATGAGAAAGTTTTGGAAAATAAATTAGTGATTTCAGATGCAGAATTACTGGCCTTTGAAACTCATAAATTAATTCAGTGGAAAATAAAAATTAAAAAAGACAATCGTGAAATTAATGGTGGGCAACCGGGAAAAGTAGGTTATTCTACTGAACCGCAAAGGCAATTAAGCACTATCGTAAAAAAACTGGCAAAGGAATATAGAGAATTGGTTAGGCGTGAAATTGAGAACTATAAACCCTTGTTAAGTAAATCAGGTGAGGGGCAGAGCATAAAACAAGCCGCTGAGGAATGTTATGTTTATTTAATGATAGATTATACAAACAATTTTCACAAAATCGGCATTTCAAATAATCCAGAATACAGGGAGCAAACATTATTAAGCCAGAAACCTACAATTGAATTAATTGCAAGCAAAAAATTTATCACTACAAAAATTGCAGCCAGTTTTGAAAAGGCATTACATACTGCATATGCCGATAAACGGGTAAGGGGAGAATGGTTCCAATTAAATGAAGTAGAGCTATATGAGATACGGTTTACTTTGGAAAATTGAACTTCAAAAGAGTAACGAACACAATGTTTATAATTGTCAACCTAAACAAACGAACATGAAAAACCTATTGCTCCCACTGGCTTTAGCAATGACACTTAATAGCCAAGCCCAAAAGATAGAAGGGGTAGTTACCTACCACTTTAACGATAATATAGGCAATGTGGCTGATGTTGGAGCCTCAGTATATATTATACCATGTACTAGTGAAGATTATCTATACAAATATAATAAGCTGGTAGAGTTTCCTGCACTTTCTATAACATGGCGCACTTATCAACAGTGTTTAGATAATTACGAACTGGCAAAACATATAAGTAAGGCGGAAAAGAAACACTCTTTCGAATATATCGCGCCAGCACTAGAATACGAAACCAAAATTAATGTTCATAATGTAACTGCAATAAGGAAAGAAAATGACGAAATTCAGATGAAGATTAATGACATATATCCAAATGCCAATAAATCGAATAAGGTAATTATCTATAGGGCGATTAATGCATATCCTCAATCTGGCAATTTGGAACCAGAAGTATATCAGAGAGTAATTAGAAATTAGATATATTTCGTGTCCCAGCCAACTCTCAAAAACTCCCAAACCCTGAAAAACTGTTCAAAAGTTCATGGACTCGGCGGCCATCAGGGCACTGCAACTCACTGGTCGCAAGCCTCGCATCCATACAAATCACACATTCCGCCTTAAATAGACTTGATTCGCTAATAGTCTTGCTCTAACATACTCCACTTATCTTTCCCATTTCTTTTCTATTTGTTTTTCAATTGACCTTATCGAGGACAAATTGTCCTTTAGATTGTCCTCGATAGCTGCATCATTTCACCTTTATCTTTAAATTTCGTGTCCCAGTCTTATCTCAAAAACTCCTACAGCCCAAAAAACTGTTCAAAAGTTCATGGACTCGGCGGCCTCAGGGCACTGCAACTCACTGGTCGCAAGCCACACTTCCATACAAATCACACATTCCGCCTCAAATATTCTTGATTCGCTAAACGTCCGACCACAACGTACTCCCCTTAAGGGGCAGAGTGTTATTCCTAATCCTCATTTTACCGTTTCATTATCTTCCGGCCAAACACAACATGATTATCCCGGTCTTCAATCCTTAGTATATAGATTCCCTCACTTAAGCCACTCAAAGAAATAGTTGTTGTCTCGCCATTCCATACCCGGTTTTCAGTAAAAACAGTTTGCCCTGCAACATTCGATATACCGATTTTCGTATTACTGCCTGGATGTACACCTGGCCATGAAATGGTAACCGTGTTTGAAGATGGGTTAGGGAATAAAGTTATTTTATCACTGCTGCCAGGCGCTTCTATGCCGGTCGAAAGATAGGTTTCATAAAAATAATAAATAAAATTTTCAGGGGCCGCATCGTAGTATCCTGCACCGGTTACACTATCTGTAATGTTGTAATGATAGGTATATTCCACCTTAGGGTTTTTGTAGGTGTCATAGGTAAAAGCAGATTTGTCTTGATAAGTCAATTTCATAGCAGTGCCTGTTGGGTCGAAATAAGTATATTGATACAATGTATCCGGCAGCCCCAGTGTCCCTATATGCTTGGTACTGACTATCTTCTGGCCTACCGAATAACCTGCACTATATGAATTTAATGTACTGGAGGTATAATAACTCACTCCTGGTGTGTAGGTAAAAGATTGAGATAAGTTGGGTAACCAAACTCCCGAATATATAACAGTTTCACTGTCCGTTTTCAGCGTATTGTCAATGTTATAGGTAATAAAATACTGTTGTTTTTCAATCCAAATCCCTGAGCTATCAGTATAAAACGATGCATGGGTCAGATTGCCGGCTAAATTGTAGGAATACAGCCATTTTTCAATTGGCCCATAGGTACCACAACCATAGTTAAGGCTATCTTCAATAAGCTTGCCTCCGCTGAAGACATGTACACTTAGCCCTATGGTATCATATACAGGAATACCTGGGTTGTATTGTACTTCCAGTGAAGTGATATTATTGTTGTTGGCATCCCATGTATTGTGCCATATATCGTCTATACCCGGCACATCAGGAAATGTTTGGTCATTGTAAGTAACCACATTATTATGGGCATCATATACCACGTATTCGCTGTCGGTATACCCATAAACATACATAGGAATACTGTAAGTAGCTATCCTTGCCCCCCATCCCCTGAAACTGTCGCACAATACCCCCGGGCGGTAATTAGGATCAGCGTAAGTGGAGCGGAAACCTCCATTAAATTGGGAAATTATACTGCCATCATTATAAAAGTTTGCTGGAAAATCATAGCCCATGTTGTAATAATTAAATTTCGAGCCTCTTCCATTGCTGTACTTAAGTATTCCCGTATCTGTTTTGCCTAATGGGTAATTTATAGTATCAGGCAGGTAATAATCATAAACACTGAATGCTATCAACCGCTCCTGTAGCGATGCGCTTGTTTTTGCTGCTGGTTCCATAGCGCCCACCCTTGACTCTTCCTGGTTCTGAAGCAGGTTGTGAATATGCTGCCTGTGGGCTATTTCCTTTATGGCCTCGGTTTTTGGATTTACAAAACTTTGCCGGGGTTTTAATTGAGAAAAAGCCAGGCCTGGCAGGCACAAGCATAGCAATGAAAAATAGAGTAGTTTGGTCATAATGGATAGAATTAAATTTCGTTACATCAAATTTAAACAAAAAACATGCCATGTTTTGGAATATTTATTGAACTATATATTTACATTTTCAGTCGCTGGTGGTGATTGTCCGGCCTGAAATAGGTATACACTTTGGACGAGCGTTTGTAGAATTGCACACTGCCCGTAAAATATTTTGTTGCACAGTTTTTTGTTGAGAATCAAGCTATTAACTCCAAGTAATTGCGCATTCTGGCTTTGAGTGTGCAAATTACTGTGCAATGTATATTTGTAGAATTGCACAGTGCGCAGAAAATATTTTAATGCACAATTTTTTATTGATAATCAATAGATTAAGTGCGTTTAATTGCGCATTATAGGGTTAAGTGTGCAATTTTGGGTGCAATGGAAATAAACAATGAAGCCAGAGTTTGTATTCTGGAATTGTTGTGTCATGATAGGATTAATTTATATTCTTTGATAAAATCTGGCGCAAATATAGGATGTGTGGCTGAAAAATCCAAATAAAATGGAAAATATATTTTAATAGCAATTAAGTGGATTGTGTGCCAAAAACTAAAAGAGGCCCACTACAACTAACCACTTCCACAATAGTAAAATAACGAATTAGTTTTCGGGAATTTCCTGAAGGATTGCATCGCAAGAGGGTAAATATATATATGGCGTTGTTCAGCATCTTAGGTTTGGGCGCAACTTGCACAGGATATCGAAATTTGTGAAAATACATTAAAATCACATTCTCGCATTCCCCCCCACATTGCCGCATTCCCCTACATTATCGCATTAACCCCACATTGCCGCATTAAAATCACATTGAATAAGTCGCCAATTCAAGACATTTTTGTGTTTTATTAATTTAAAGGTCTGCTTAATGGATATTAATAAATAAATCATCTTTATATTTTTTAGTGATTCGGACCATTTTGTCGCCAATTAGGCCATTGAAAAGTCTTTTTCCAATGGCTTATTCCCTATTTTCGCCCCGCATTTAATGCATTCACTCACATTGTGATATTGTGTTATTTGAATTCTGATGCAAATAGCTCTTATTCCATAAAGCATTACACTAATTATTTATAGAAGTAACACCTCTGCTGCAACTGCACAAAGTTGTCTTCAGACTAAATATTGCAATTAAACACATAAAAAGCCACAAAATTGAGAAAAAGTAATTTACTAAGTTTAGCATCAGGGTTAATAGTATCATTGTTTAGCCAGTTTGCATTTGGCCAGGGTATGTCCATAAATGCCACCGGCACTCCTGCCAATGCATCAGCTATCCTTGATGCACAATCTACCACCCAGGGCTTTTTACCTCCCCGCATGACCACCGCCCAGCGTAATGCCATTGCCACTCCTGCTGCCGGCCTCATGATCTACAACCTCGATTGTGATGAAATGAACTTTTTCAGTATTGCAAGAGGCTGGACATCGGTATATGGAGGTGGTATTGCCACAGCTACAGCCCCTACATCTGTATTATCTTATACCGGGTTTACCGCCAACTGGACACCAGCCGCCGGCAATGTATCTGCCTACTATCTCGATGTAGCCAATGACTCTGCCTTTTCAGCCATGCTCAGTGGCTATAACAATATCAACGTCGGTACTGCACTCAATCTGGCAGTTACCTATCCCTGCAATCCGAGCAATATGTATTACCGCATCAGGGCAAACTTTTGCTCTGGTCCCGGAGCAAATTCAAATGTCATGATCGTCCCGGCTTCAGGCGTACCTTATGCCGATGTCGCAACAGGTGTTTCTTTCACCACCTTTACTGCCAACTGGTTTGCCCCTGCAGATCCGGTTACCGGCTATTTTCTGGATGTTGCCACCGACATTGGTTTTACCTCCATTGTTTCCGGCTACAACAATCTTAGTGTTGGCAATGTGCTGACAACAAATGTTACAGTGCCATGTGGTTTGCTCCCTTATTATTACAGGTTACGCAGCACCTTTTGTACAGGGGTGTTCAGTGCCTATTCAAATGTTATGCGGGTTGATCCACTCAGTGCAACTCCTATTGCTACGGCGGCAAGCAATGTAGTGTTAGACTCCTTTAAAGCCAACTGGACAGCGCCATCAGCTGCTGTTACTGCCTATTATTTAGATGTATCTGCAGACAGCCTGTTTTCTACATTTGTTTCCGTATATCATAACCTTAACGTAGGCAATGTGCTGATAAAAAATGTACAGGTACCCTGCGGATTACACAGGTATTTTTATCGCCTGCGCAGCACTTATTGCTCAGGTACATTCAGCCCCTATTCCAATACAACGAGCGTAGATAGTCTTATCGCAGTTCCTGTGGCAACAGCCCCAAGCGCAGTAGTGCCCGACTTCTATACCGCCAACTGGACCGCACCCACGGCAAATGTAACCGGCTATTACCTCGATGTTGCCACCAACAGCACATTTACCACTTTTGTTTCCGGCTACAACAACCTGAGTGTGGGCAATGTAGTGAGCAGGAATATTACTGTGCCTTGTGGCGTGCATACTTACTATTACCGTGTACGCAGCATTTATTGCGGGGTATTCAGTGCTTATTCCAATACCGACAGTGTGCATACAGGGCACGATACCCAGGTCTTTGCCTTTACAGGTGGATTACAAAGTTACACTGTGCCATGTGGTGTCACATCATTAACACTCTCTATCAAAGGCTCTGATGGCGATGGTGGTGGAACTGGGGCTACTGTAAATGGTACGCTTACCGTTACTCCCGGCCAGGTACTTTCACTGATAGTAGGTGGCACAAATGGCTATGGCGGCGGTGGCGGCTATGGGTATGGTGGGTATTACTGGTACTACCCAACCAGTTCTTCAACCTATTATTATGGACATAGGGGTGGTGGCAGGTCTGCAATCCAGATAGCCGGCGTAGATAGGGTTACAGCAGGTGGCGGCGGCGGCGCTTCCGACAATGGTGTTTCCATTGGTTTTAGTGCCGGCCTTACAGGTGGTGGTGGTGGTGCTACCAATGGTGGCGATCAGTATTATGGTAGTTCGGGTGCAGGTAAAGCAGCAACTGTATCGGCTGGTGGTGCAGGTAGCACAGGCTGCGATGCAAATGGCTCAGGTGGTGGTGCTTTGTCAGGCGGTAATGGCGCCAACAGTTCCGGGGCATCCGGATCTACTCCGGGCATCGATGCCTATCGCTACGGAGCCGGCGGCGGTGGCGGCGGCGGTGGCTATTTTGGCGGCGGTGGCGGTGGAGCCACAAACAGCACCACTAATTATGGCGGCGGCGGCGGTGGTTCTTCCTACATCACAGGGGCGGGTTTTACCGGAACCAATACTCCCGGCACAAACTCCCGTTGGGCAAACGGGAATGGCCAGATAACAATAACTTACTAAATGATCCAGGCCCATGTTTAATAATACAACCATGGGCCTGGTTTTATTTCGCACTCTAATTTCACACAGTAGTTGTAATTGGGATAAGTTCCATTACCTCATCTTTTATCTATGCGATAAATAAGGTGATTTTGGGTAAATTTCATTCCCTAGCTTCTACATCTGTTCGCACCCGCTTACGACATAGAAATACCCATCATATACTCTGTATGCGGGGCATTTCTGTTTTAGCCTGAAAGGCTTAAACAATAATTCCCACTTGTCGAAGTCGTCTCGCTTCGTCCCAATATGTGGAAGCATCCCGCTTCCGAACAAATTCTAACCACTAATCCACCCTCGCCCTCATCCATCATAAAGACACACATTATCACCAAAATAAAATATCCATTTTATTTGGAATTTTCGGTTTAGCATTGTACCTTTGTATCAAATATCACACTCACATACAGCTAAATCAAATGCAGATCACTTTTAATTGACTTTTTAGCCAATTTTACACACAAAATTGCACACTCAACCCCAAAATGCGCAATTTTCACCAGCTAAATCATTGATAACCAATAAAAATGTGCGCAAATATTTTTCTTGCACAGCAATGTGCAATTTTCTCATGGCATACCTGCGCTAACCCAAATTAACCAAATCAACCACTTAATCATATTAACCACATTCAATCACATTATCGCATTAACCCTACATTACCGCATTGCACACAAAATTGGAGTAAATAAATTATTATATCACAAATAAATTCAGTAAATTCTACTTCGTGCGTCATAGCTTCTTCAGCGACGGCGCACAATTCAGTAAATTCTGATTCAGACATTTTGCACACTCAGCCCCAAAATGCGCAATTTTCAGTGTCTAATCGCCTGATTTTCAATAAAAAACTGTGCAACAAAATATTTCTTGCGCAGTGTGCAATTTTACATGACAGACCATAATTCCTGAATTGGTACAGTTATTAAAATCAATGAATATATTTTACAGAATTCAATCTTATAATCTTTTAATCATATGAATCCTGGTTCAGACATTTATTGCACACTCAACCCCAAAATGTGCAATTTTCAGTGTCTAATCACCTGATTTTCAATAAAAAAATGCGCTACAAAATATTTCTTGCGCAGTGTGCAATTTTACATACCTAAACATTTAATTGAAATATACAGACTATCACATTATGTTAAAGCAACAATTTTCCCCGTACTTTTACCCCCAAATTTTCAATTTGTTCAGGCAATTTTTTGTTACGCTGTTTCTGTTCATTCCTGCCCTGTCTTTTGCCCAGGGTGGCGCTGTCACGCTTACAGGTACATTAGAGGTGAGTACAGGTGAGACCTTCCCGTTTAAGGTGGTCCTCACCGAACAGGAGGGTAAAGTAAAAGGCTATTCCCTTACCTATAAAGAGCCGGATGATACAAAAGCCCTTATAACCGGAAAACTCGATAAGCAGGCAAGAACGCTAAGTTTCAAAGAAACAGAGATCGTCTATTCGCACAACTTTCATACCAGGGCATTTATGTGCCTTATTGATGCCCGTCTCAATTATGTATATGCCGGCAATAGGTATGTGCTCAAAGGCAGTATAACCAGCAAAGAAGCCGACAAGACATCCTGCACCGATGGCGTGCTCACATTTGCCAATGAAGATGAACTAAAGAACCTTTTCAGTTACCACGATACCTTCGACACCGTTATATCTATGAAGCGCAAAGTGATTAAGCCTGCTGAGGAAACCGATAAATCAAAAACAGTAAAGGAAGAGTTACCACCAGCTATGGATCAGGTAACCGCAGGTGTAGCCAAGGCATATGAGTGGCATTCCGATACGGTGGTTATTGCAGTATGGGATGGTGGCGATATAGATGGCGACCGGATAACCTTACAATACAATGGTAAGAACTGCCTGGAAAATTACATGTTGCAGCGGGCAAAAAAGGAAATACGCATACCAGTCTCCACATCAGGAACCGATATCATCACCATTATTGCCGAAAATGAAGGAGCTGCACCCCCAAACACCGCCAACCTGCTACTGACCGATGGCGCTAAAAAATACAGCATTCTGGCCTACAACAAAAAGGGCGACCAGGCCATAGTCAGGATAAAGCGTGTGCCGTAAGCGTTTTTTCAATAAATGTCCGGTGCTATAATTTTCATCGTTTTCTGTGTTGCTCAATAATATCGCTTACCGATAGCACCAGTTCATAGGGCAGGTTTAATCCCTCCTCATTCAGGATGTCATACCTCCCGAGCGGCGACCAGGCCATATAAAACCGGGGATATCCTTTGATATTTACTTCATAGTGCATGCCATCTGGCCTCAGTTGAGGTACGAAGATTGCCAATATGGGCTTCTTATTAAATATAACTTGTTTTGAAAAGCTGCTTGCCACGCCGTAAAGTTAATGGCTTGCGATGGAAAACCGCTCTTTCGGATATTTTAATAAAATGAAAATTTGACTTTTACCAAACGTTTTTAAGTTTACTGCTGTCTTTATTGGCAACTGCGGTAAATGAAACGATACTGATTATTAATTATCAGCTTATTTAACCGGCATATTAAAAAAACATATCCAATGAATATAGGACTAGCTATTAAATCGATCAGGAAGAAACTCTCCATTACACAGTACGAACTTGCTGAAAAATGTGATCTTTCTCAAACCTCCCTATCTCAAATAGAAACAGGAGTAAAGCGTCCAAGTCAGCGAACGATTTCAAAGGTATGTATGGTTTTAGATATACCCGAGTCTATTATTTACATTGTGGCTATGCAGGAAGCTGATGTACCACCTAGCAAAAAAGGCGTTTACGAACTGGTATACCCATCCATTAAAAGCCTCGCACTCCAGATGGTAAGCTCAGAACACCTGAGTTTGGTAGGTGCATGATAATGCAGGCATAGAAAAACATTGATAATATTTTGAGGCTTGCGGTAACTCGCAGGCCTTATCATTTCAATAGTTCTTGCAATATTGTTATTGTTTTGTATTTTGTTATAGTGAAATCTATCATAATAACCATACAATTCATATTTCGTGTTTTTGTTCTTGCTATATTGTTTTGTTTCAATTCAGTATACCCCGCTATAGCGCAAGATAAAAAAAACTACGAATTAAGCCCGCCGGTTGAAGTTCCCTCCGATGGCTGGAACAGATTAATACTCATGCACAATGGCAGCACCCTGCTTTTTCATTTTGATCCCGAAAAATTTATTACGGTATGGGTTTTCGACAGTGCCAGAAAACAATCAGCCAAAGTATCTGATCATTACCGCTATTTGGATCGCTTTGGTTATGAAGAGCCTGTTTTTAAAGGGCTGTTCGAAATTAACGGAGAGGCGGTACTTTTCATTGAGCAGGAAGTAAGGGCAAAACATTGTCTTATTCGGTTAAGGTATAGTGCCATAACCGGGAATTTGACAGAAGAAAAGCTATTGGGAGAATCTGAAAATACGGCCAAACGGATAAAATTTTATGTGATCAAAAACAAACAGGAAGAGAACTATGAAGTGTTCTTCTGCACCGACAATGAGCCACTCAGGAAATGCGACTTGTATGTGGTGTGCTTCAATAATTTGCATCAGTCGGTAAAGGAAGTACAATTAGATGTGGACCGCAAAAAGTATGATTACCTCACTGTATTAGGAGCAGCCAGCCAACCTGCTGGTATCATGATCACACTTGGATTGGATAAGACTGTGCAATTTGGAATTGAGGATCACGATGTTCCTATAGTGGAAGGAGGGGCGATCTACGATCATAATGTGCAGTTTTATTTTATTCCCAAAGATAGTAGCAGGGCATTTACTCAACTTTTTGATTTATCGGTTGATGTTTTCCCGAAGAATGCATTCTTTACACAAAACACATTTGCGGGTTCCCTTAATACCCTATTGTACAATTCGCATGCCATCCACTCTAAATTTGGATTGAATGAGGTTCTGGGCGATATCAATAGTTGCCTGTTCTTTAAGATGGATGAACAAGCAGGCATTATAAGTTACTGCAGAATAAAAGACAGTCTTGCTAATGCTCATCTTCACAAAAATACCGATACCTCCAGATACTTTAGTGGAAGGCCCCAGCTAATGAGGACCAACGAAAACGGACTATCAACCATAGTTTCAATAGCCGCTGTAAACCATCTGGGTGATGATGGTTTTAGTATCAATAATTCATCCTTTACTACTTACTCAATTGGCGTTACAATGTTTGATGATGATGGTAAGGAATTATGGGGTACTGTAATGCCCATTGCACAGATTTATAACCAATATCAAAAGTACAAGTATCATTTCAGACCCGTTTATACCTATTCGGATGGCAACAATAGCTTTGCGGTATTTAATGATTATGAAGAGAACTTTAGCAATACCTTTAAGAATCCTGGCCTTGTTATCAATTCATTTGAAAACACCAGTGCCTGCTATTACAAGATAACCAGGAAAAGAGAGGTGGTTAAGAAGTATGTATTCAGTAAGCCTGTGGTGAATGAGCATATTTCTTGCTTTATGGATGCTACATTTTTTGATGAAAAAACCGGAGACTATGCAGCTCTTGTGCAATATAAAAGGGGCGATGATACTTCAATAAGGATGGCCTGGAGCAAGCTTGAATAGCATTTTCATGATTTTGGAGATTTTTGTACCTTACCATTATTCCACTTTAAATGCCTTACTATGAATAGTCTTAAATTTTTACTTGTTTTCATGCTGGGTATATTACCTTACAGCAATCAGGCGCAAGAAAACAAAAGGGAGTTGAGCCGTGAAGTAGACCTGAATAAGACGGGTGTGAATAAGGTTTTGTGCATGAGCAATGGTAATACCATGCTATTTCATTTTGAGCCTGCAAAAGGTATTGTAATAAAAGTGTTCGATTCTGCGCGTAAGGAAATTGCAGGCTACAAAGAACTATGCAGGTATCTTGATGTGTATGTCATTCAGGAGGCGCTGTTTAAAGGATTATTTGAAATTAATGGCGAGGCCGTTTTGTTTTTTGACCAGGAAAACCGGGTGCACAAACATTGTCTTATACGGCTCAGATTTAATGCTACCACAGGAAAACTGATTGAAGAAAAAGTTGTAGCTGAATCTAAGAATAAGGAAAACCGGATGAATTTTCATATAATGAAGAAGAAGGATGGGACTGGTTATGCTATCCTGTTCAGTACTATTAAGAATTACCCGAAATCTGCTGATGTTTATTTGGTTTATTATCAGGCATCTCATGAGGTTTTGAAAGAAGTTCAACTGGATGTGGATAGGGCAAATTATGATTACATAGATGTAATAGGGGGAGATTACCTCGAAAACGGTCTCGTGGTAACGCTTTGCCAGTCTAAAATACTTATTAATGGCACTATCAGCCACGGCAATGTTTATGATACCTCCAGCAACCCTTTTAACCTGTCAACATCTGGTTCGGCTAATGGGTATCAGTCTTTGGATGATCCGAGAGGAGAAAAATTTGGAGGCAATTACGATGAAATCGACCCTACTCCTCCCGAGCTAAGTCACCATGTTGCTATTTATTTCATTCCTGCAAAAGGCGGTAGTCCGGTCGTGAAAAAGGCCGATGTTACCTCTGATGTTTATCCGTTTCATGTTTACGGCACTTATAATGCTTTTGCTGGCGCTGATAACCTGATGGTATTCAGCTATAAGGATGCATTGATGAGATATGGGCTGCAGATGCTGCCAACTGCTGTAACCGGCAACCTGCTCATTAAACTTGATGAAAACACCAGAGGTACAGATTTTAAATGGATCAATAACCAGTTGGCCAATAAATATCTTAAGGATAAAACAGATAGTAATGCGCAATATACCGGTGTGCCGGTTTCGGTATTTACCAATGAAAAAGGTTTGTCTACAATGATCAGTGAATCATTCACACGATTTATGAATATTGAAACCCAGGCGCGGAATAGCCTGTTTGAAACTTATCTGCGTGATATCTGTATCACACAATATGATGACGATGGCAATGAACTCTGGGGCGCTGTTGTGCCGCGTTCTGTTTACTATCGTAGCTACAGGCATTTTTACTATTCAGGACAGTTAAAAGCTAAGTGGTGCGATCAGAACATCTTTAATGATCTGCCTCTACAGGTTTACAACAGGCAGTTTGCGGCACTTAATACATATTCCTTTGGCAAAAATTTCTATCTCATATTTAACGACAACAATTCAAATTTCAACAACAGTTTAATGAATCCCGGCGACACCACTTATAAATTTGAACAGACAAATGCGGTTTGTTACCGGATCAGTAATAAGAAGGAGATCACTAAGCACTACTTATTTGGTGAACCTCAGAAAGATGAATATCTGAGTTGCTTTACTGAAGGTGCTTGTTTCGATGAAAAAAGAGGAGTCTATGCAGCTTTGGTTCAATACAAACAAGGAGATAATACTTCACTGAGAATGGCATGGAGCCACTTAAGCAGGTAGAAGGCATAGGTAAGCGCTCTCTGTATGTATTAATGACCCGAAAATCCGCTTACTGCCTTCACCACGGCAATGATACCCTTAACTATAACACTGTGGGTATTGATGTTGGTCGGAGTTGTCACCGGTGAATTGATACCCGGTGGCGGCGCATCAGGCAATGTCTGGTTGATCACAGTAATAGGATTATTACCACTTACCGTATTACTTACTTCATCCCAGTTAATGGTTACCATAAAGGCAACATAAAGCATCAGAGACCACAAAAGTGATTTCCCGATAAATGCGAATCGTTTCTTAGCAAGGAGTTTCATGAGCGAGACTTATTCATAGCAAATTTAATATAGTCGCGCAATATATTCAAAATTATTTTTTAAAAGAAATCTTAGTAGCTCAATGACCTGAAACTATGCATAACATACGGTGTTCGAATGAAACGTGATTTTCGGACTGTCTAATCAATTTTTGCGAACTTAAAATAAGACGAGAGATTCTTGCCATCAGAAATGTGTATGTAATATATGCCGGATGCCAATGGTTTTGTGTCGATTGTGTACAACTCTTTTGCAGTTTCGAATTTCGCACAACATTTACCAACAACATCGAACAATGAGATTGAGTAATGCCCAGGCTTGTTCAACTTGATATTTAGTTGGTCACTGGTTGGGTTTGGGTAAATAGTATTAGTAATTAATGAAGGGGTCTTATTTATGTTTAAGTAGCCTGCGCCATCCTCTTGTCTGGCAACAAACAGATCATAGTTATAAAACGTGGCAGGAAAGGATGACTCAAGTAAAATGGAATCAAAAATTGCCTGGTTGTTGAAGTTGCCAGTGGTCAGAATACTGCTGTCGAATTTATCTATCGCAATGGCATTCCCAAAACAGGCATGTCCCTCAATATTCTTCACCCATAGATTGTTGCCGGATGTATCAAACCGTGCAATGAAAACATTGGAAAGATCTCCGGATAGCGTTTTGCTGCCTATAACTATATCGCCGCTATAGTTGCCTATGGCATAGGGCGCTCCGGCTGCATTTACTGCCAGGCCGGTTACAGCATCATTGGTATTACTGCCCCATCTTTTCTGCCACACAAGTGTGCCAGAACGATTGTATTTACTTACAAAAGCATCCTGAATGGTTACCGGGACACCAGAAACGATAAACCGGGCATCGAGCAGGCTACCCCCTACGTACATACCTTCTGAATTGTCTGTTGCGATACCATTGCCGCAACTGAAATTTTTGTTTGGAGAGCTTCCCTGGGCGACAGTATTTGTATCTGTTGTTATCCAGTCTAGTTGTCCGTCTGGCAGAAACCTGGCCACAAAAGCCTTGTCATTACCGGGGGTTAGCGTAGTTACCTTGTGACTGAAATTCCAGGCAGGGATATCAGCAATTAAAAAGGGAGCCTGTGCGGCAATTGCCGCTGCCATAGCCACATTGCCTGCCGGGTTGGGATGAACGTTATCCCCTGAATTATACATGCTTTTCATAAAGCCGGTTGTAGAATCAACCAACGCAGACCATATATCTACCACCGTGATTGTATCTGCAAGTCCAACGGCTTTTATTGCAAGATTGTATGGATCAACCATTCCAGGGTCTTGCGGTGTCAGTGTGGCTAATACCGGAGTGATACCATGATTTTTATAGGTCTGGCATAACAGGTGCAATCTGTTTTGATACAACACTAAGTCAAATCCGGCACGAGCATCATTTACACCAATATTTACAAATGCATATTTTGGTTGCAGGGCTATCATCTCTATACTATCCAGCATCACATTTACCGACTTATCGCCGGCGCCGGCATTCGTAGCATATAGCCAGGGATTATTGGCATAAAGTATATCCTGAAACCGGTGGCCCTTGCCCCCTGAATAATAGCCGGTAGTGATACTGTTGCCTGTAAATACACAAAGTGCATTCTTATTCTCAGTACTGCTTAATTTGAAATTGTAAACATTTTGCGCTCCTCCCGAAAAGTACATGCCATAGGGCCCAAAGTTGGGCATAACAGTTGAGAATAACGGCAGCCCGATAAGAAACCTGTATCCTGCCGATATACTGTAATGACGGGTGTAATTAATCAGCGTAGCGAGAATTGAATCATAATCCCGCTCCAACGAAATATTAATAGAATCACCAACAGCTACATGGTAATTTGATCCAACAGAAAGGATACCAAAGTTATAGATTCGGATCTGGTTGTCGACGGTATCGTTCAATGGAAATTCGGCAAGAATCGGGCTGCCGGAAAATTTACCTATTCCAACTCCGGATCCTGGTGAGGTAATTAGGAGGTTAGATTCAACTTTAAAATGCTCCAGGTTGGAAACGTAATTAGTGGTAATGTTATTGCTGTTATCCCCTGCTCCGCCTGATACATGCATATACGATCCGGTAAATGATATTGCGGCATCCGGAAGCTGCGCAGTAAAAGTCAGGGGTAGCATAGCGCCATCGAAATACTGATCGGTAATATTACCTAATGGAGTTGAGCCAAAGGCAATAGCTCCACTTACCTTGCCGGTTGCATATATATTACCTGCCGGGTCGCATGCCAGGGCTTTGGCAAAACAAACATTATCTGATATGCCACTACGCACCCACAACAGCGAACCTGAAGAGGAGTATTTGGCAATAAATATATTCTGCTTTCCACCTCTTATAGTGGTATCCGAGAAATAGGCCTGGCCTGTGAAATAGCCCCCAATTACAACATTACCAGCGGCATCGGTTGTAACACTGAAGACTTTATTATCGGTAAGGCTGTTTATAGATTTTGCCCAAATAAAATGTCCGCCGTAGTCATATTTTGCGATGAAACTATTCCATCCATTTATGTTGGTATTAGTAAGATGATGATAGAGACCGAAGAACAGATAAGGACTGTGCATGTTGCCGGCAATGTAAATATTTCCATTGCTGTCAAGGGCTACGCTGCCTGCTTCATCGGTGCTGTCGCCTCCCATTGTTATCAGCCAGATTACGTTGCCCGATGAATCATATTTTGCAAGGAAAATATTATGTGGTCCGGGGCCACTTAAGGTTGAAGAACCATAATTGCATCCTGAACTATAAGTGCCGGTAACTACAGTATTATGATATTGATCGGTTGCAATAGCAGCGCCATAATTATCTATGTTGTTGTTGCCACCTGCATGTTTTGCCCATACAAAATTCTGGGCCTGGCTAAAGAATGGAGTAGCTAAAGAATAAAACAGCAAAATTATCAGTAAGGCTTGTTTCATAAAGCAGCTTCTTTTGTTTCTGAAATCGGTACAGAACTATTTTTAATATTCCTTTTGTATATTTGAAGGTAGCAATATTTTTTAAGTTTGCCACAAGATACGATCTATACCCAACCAGTATTATCGCCGGAGGAGTCTAATAGCTATACTTGTTGGTTTGATGTTTGAATCTGTTTTATGAGAGGAAAGTCTTCTGCAATAATTTATCTGGTTACAATCCTGGTCTCAGGAGTTTTTGGTATGAAGCATGCTGAAGCCGGATCAGGCTGTGCTAAAGGAAGATTTTCTGCCAAACCAACAGTTGCTGACCCAGCTGAGGATAACTATGATGTAAAGTATGTTAAACTAAACCTGAGCCTTACCGATACTTCGGTATATCTAAGTGGAGATGTTAGTACCAGAGCCATTACCACAGTTTCATCCTTTACAGATTATGTATTCGAATTAGACTCTTTAATGGTTATTGATTCTGTACTGTTAAATGGTACAATGCTTTCTTACAGCACTTCAGGGTTTATTAGGACTGTACATTTGGCAACACCCCTGCCGTCTGGAAGTATGTTTAATTCACAGGTGTTTTATCATGGCACTCCTATGCCTATGTCGGGCTTTTTGGGCATAAACGGATTAAACAGTGGCACAGATTACATAAAAGCCACATTTTCTCAGGGAGAATGCTATCATGCCAAAGAGTGGTGGCCATGCAAACAGTCGCTTAAAGATAAAATTGATTCAGTTGATTTCTGGGTAACAATACCATCTGGCCTCAAGGCAGGTTGCAATGGTTTGTTGAAAGATACTACTATTGTTAGTCCGGGCTTTGTGCGCTATGAGTGGGCCGAACGTTATCCAATTGATTATTACCTCATTTCTGTTGCTGTAGCCCAGTATCGGGAATCATCCTATTTTATGGTATTTTCCGGGAGTACAGATTCCATGTTGGTACAGAATTATTTGTTAGATAACTCGAATTTCATGACCAATGTGACCATAACTAATTCTGTAGGTCCTGTCATAGATTATTTTTCCGGATTGTTCGGACGGTATCCCTTCTGGAAGGAAAAATATGGCCACTGTATTGCAGGTACGCCCGGTATGGAGAACCAGACAATGACCACACTCAGGAACCTGGATATGGAGACCATTTCACATGAATTGGGCCATCAATGGTTTGGTGATAATGTAACCTGCGCCACATGGTCAGATATAATAATGAATGAGGGAATGGCAACCTATGCCAGCTACTGTTATAAAGACCATTTTGAAAGCCATGCATCTGCAACTACGTACATAACAGGTTGCCAGAACAGTGCAAAAGTTACAGATACCGGCTCCTGTTATGTAGCGGATACTACGGATGAAAACAGGATTTTCAGTTGGTTTCTTACTTATTCAAAAGGAGCCGGCATTATACATATGCTACGTGGTATCATCAACAATGATAGCCACTTCTTCAAGGTTTTGAAAAATTACCAAGCTCATTTTGGTGGCGGTAACGGGTCTATAAATGACCTTAAAAATGAAGCAGAATCCCTAGTAGGCGTTACAGTAAATGGAATAAACCTCGACACCTTTTTTACACAATGGGCTTATGGGCAAGGATTTCCGATTTATAATATAACATGGAACCAAATTGGGAATGATGTTATCATAAAAATTGATCAGCGAACATCTGATTCTATCTCTGTGCCTTTATTTAAACTCCCTGTCGAGTTCGCTATTGACGGATCATTAGGTACTACTTTGTTAGTAAAATTCAATGATACTTTGCAGTCTCAGGTTTTTCATTTCACCTTCCCCGAATCTGTCCTTTCGATAACAGCTGACCCTAATAATTGGCTAATATATGGGCTCGATAGTATAAGTATTGATACCTATCTTACTGTGCCTGAACTAAGTGAAATAAATCCATTTATAGCGCCAAATCCAGCCAATAGTGTCTGGCATATTTCCACTTTACTTCCTAATTCCAATATAACACTAACAGATGCAATGAACCGTGAATTATGGCATGGTATTTCACAAGGTAATTCTGCCGACGTTCCTGCAGACAAATTGGTCCATGGATTATACTTTATACAGATAGCTGCAAAAGGAAAAATCAAAACGTATAAAGTGGTAAAATACTGATGATTGGTGTTTAAATGAAGTCCATGAAACCTGTCAGAATTGCACCTCATCAGGCATAAACATCCTTGCATTGCCACCATTACGAATTACATCCCGGACAAGCGTTGAAGAAATAGTGGAGTATAACGGAGCACACGTTAGGAAGATCGTCTCTATATCGGGTACAAGCATGCGGTTCATATCGGCAATCGCTTTCTCATACTCAAAGTCGCTCACATAGCGTATACCACGTAGAATATATTTGGCGCCTACCTGGTTGCAATAGTCTACAGTTAGTCCTTCATATCCTGTAACTTCTATGCGGGGCTCATTGCGGAAAATATCTTTGATCCAACCCGTCCGTTGATCTATGGTAAACATGGGTTGCTTGGTAGAGTTAATACCCACTCCTATTATCAGTTTATCGAAAAGTGATACCGCACGATGTATAACATCTACATGCCCAAGTGTTATAGGATCAAATGTGCCGGGAAATAAGCAGATGCGTTGCATATCATTCATTTGGTTGTGTAAAGAAAGTAAAAACTGTAGTTCCGTAATTTTTCATTCGGGTGAAATTGGGGTGACCCTGGTAATCATTGCGGGGAGTATGTTCATGAACAAAAATACCTCCGGGTAAAAGCAATTTCTTTTCAAATACCAGCATGGGTATATCATCAATATTCAGTAGAGCATAGGGAGGTCCGGCAAAAATAAAATTGTATTGCTCAGTGCATTGTTTCATAAATTTAAATACCTCACCCCTTATAATCTGGAGCTGGTTTTCAATGCCAAGTTCCTTTGACGTTTTTTTAATGAAGTCAATAGTTGTAAGGTCACGTTCTACAAGTGTGAGATCAAGGGCGCCACGGGATGCCAGCTCATAGCTGATGCTGCCGGTTCCGCCAAAGAGATCGAGTGTTTTGATGCCCTCGAAATCGATCATGTTATTCAGCATGTTGAACAAACCTTCTTTGGCCACCTCAGTAGTGGGTCTGGCCGGTATTTTTGCCGGTGGATTGAAACGCCTGCCACCAAATGTGCCGCCTACGATACGCATGAATATAATTGTTGAGCCAGTTTTATAGCGCCATCCCAACTTGATGTGAACGCACTGTTATCACCTGTTATGATACCAGGGAAATATTGCGATAGCCCCTTGATAACAGGGTACTCAGCAGCGCTTATGGAGTTGCATTTCACCTGAAGGTCCGGTGCTGTAATATTGTTTTGGGTGCAAACCTGCATGAAGGTATAAGCGATGTCCTCAGTATTGATATAATCGGTCACTTTTTGCCATAACAACTGGCCATTAAGATGCAGTGTAGCGCTGACCTGGCCAGCCGAGATAAAGCATTGCATAACTGCTCCGGGTTTACTTAAACTACCAAACTGATATATTTCAAGTGGAAGCGATATTGCATTTTTGAAATTAATGCGAACAAGTTCAGTAATATTTATGGGTACAGCCAGCAGGTATTTTACATTGTTTTCCTTAATTGGATAATGACCTATGCTATCCGACGGTTCAATAAAATGGATAGCTTTCAGCCATTTTTCAGCTTCGTCTTTATTATACAGGGTATCTGGCACCAGCAGGTTTTTAATACCTGAAATGAAAACACCCCTTACTTTCCCTCTATGTGCTAACATGGGTTCGTTAGCAAATAAGTGCTCGAAAAAACCAAGCTCCCATACAGGTTTTGTTTTACTGTAGCCGGAGTAATTCAGGGAAAGCAATTCTTGTTTATTGCTGAAGCCGGCAACCAGAAGTCCTCGTTCTACCAGTACACAATAAACCTTTGCGACCTTCGATAGCAGGCCTTCTTCTTCACTTAGGTTATATACCTGTTCGAATGTATTGTTGTTACTTTTAGCCATGAAGCTTAGCGCCTTTAAAACAAATTAAATACTTACCACAAACGATTAATCTAACTAAAATATTTGCTGCAATCCGTTGTAATTACCTGTGGGTAAATATTTTTTCACTGTTTTAGGGGGTAAATATAGTAAATCTGTACTTAGTTAAGTTAAGAAAATGGCCGG
Source organism: uncultured Bacteroidota bacterium (assembly GCA_903903635.1). GTDB lineage: Bacteria > Bacteroidota > Bacteroidia > Chitinophagales > Chitinophagaceae > Nemorincola. The sequence goes on along the minus strand of CAIUZK010000183.1, from coordinate 6,459 downwards.
TTATACTAACATGTAAGATGATGAATAGAAGATTTCAACAGAATCATATTTCTAATTAGCGAATGTGGCAGATGCCTGGCCGGTTGCTAAAACCTGATGGCTAATTTTACCGGTATTCTATTTCCCTGGTTGTAATAGTAAAAGGATCATCATTTTTAAGTGTTGTTCGTTTAAGCCAGTTGCCGGCTTTATCGGTGTCTTCATATTCATAGGTTGTGGTGTATTTAAGTCCATGATGCGAGTCGAATTCTTTCCCCAGTATCTCATTGCCGTCATCATCAAATTTCGAATTGCACTTCAAAAACAGGCTGCCATATTCATTATAACTATCCTTAACTATCCTGTTCCCCTTGCCGTCAAATTTATTCAGTATTTTCAGAAACAAAATGCCCCCTGCATCATAATTGTCTTCTTCAATTTTATTGCCTTTTACATCATAAACGCACGTGGTTTTTACATTCAGGCTACCATCCGCTTTATACCTTTTTTCTTCAATAAGCTTACCACTGTCATTATACTTAAATGTTGTACGGGAGAGGGAAGCGCCATCAGGTGAGTAAGTAATAAATAAGACCAGATTACCGGTATCATTATAGGTACTAACCGATCTGAGTTTAAGGCTATCTCCATTGGCATTAAATTCTTTTTCAGTTACTGTTTTAATGTTTCCATGCAGTTTTTGTCGAGCCAGATCGTTCTTAAATTGGTTATGTGTATGTAGCTGGGCTGATGCGAAAAAGGAGAAATGCAGCAGTAAGTATAAAATGGTTTTTGTTTTCATTTTGCCGAAGCATTTTAATGGCTCGGGAGTTTGTTTTACCCCCGGATAATGAATGATATTCTCTATTATAAAAGCAGACAAAAATACAAATTGGTTTCAAAAGAAAATACTAATGTACATTCTTCAATGCATCCTCAAGTAACCCTAACACGGTCGGGATATCCTCTTTGCGGATTATGCCTACACTGATGCGGTACCAGGGAGATTCGCTGTTGTTGCCAAAGCAGCAAAAAGGAACAATAGCCAGATGCGCCTGCTCCAGCAAATAATCTGTAACAGCTTTTTGGTTGGCCAGTAATCTGCCATTCGCATATTTGCCGGCAAGATCTATTTTTACCGTAAGGTATATGGCGGCTTGCGGCACTATACAATCTACAGGGTATCCCTTCTCTTTCAGCAGCATAAAGCCCTCATATATGGCTGATAGTCTTTCCCACAGGCCTTTTTTAAACAGGGTAAAATACCGGGCCACTTCATCAGACTGTACCAGGAATTTTGCCGTCGCTTTTTGCTCTGCCATAGGCGCCCATGCACCCACATGACTCAGAAGCGCTTTCATTTTGCTAAGTACAATAGCGGGACCAAGCGCCCAGCCTACCCTTACGCCTGTGCCTGCAAACGATTTAGAGATACCATCTACAAAAATGGTGTATTGTTTCATTTCAGGCCTGAGAAAAACCGGGTTGTGGTGTTTGATATTGCCATAGGTAAGCATGGAATACATCTGGTCGAACATCACGTACAGTTTTTTGGTATTGCCGGTTCTTTTATTGTTTTCGGCTATTACCAGATCACATATGCCTTCAAGAGTTTCTTTATCAAGAGTTGTTCCGGTTGGGTTTTGTGGCGTACACAGGCAAAGCAGAGTTGCCCCGCTGATATGCGGCGCTATATCGGCCAGGGTGGGCATAAAGTTATGCTCCGGATGGGCCTCAATTACACAGTGAGCGCCATGGTTCATCGAAGTATAATGATTGTTATTCCATGAGGGTACAGCATAAATCACTTTATCTCCAGGGTCTACAATCGCTTTGAACAGGCTATAGATCAATGGCCTGCCACCTGAAGCTACCTGTACTTCATCTTGATTATACTGTACGTTATCATGTTCAGCTACAAATTGGGTGATGGCCTTTCTTAATTCAGGTATACCATCAGCAGTAGGGTAGTTGGTGAATTTGTTATGGTAGGCTTCTACTATTAATTCCTCCAGCTTTGAGGGTATCGGGAATATGTGCGGATCAAAATCTCCAATGGTATAGTTGTAAATCTGCTCGCCCTCGCGGATGCGTTTACCTATTTCATTGCCAAGTTTTACAATTTCCGATCCGGTCAATGACTCGGCTAACTGACTTAACGAACTCATATGCTTGCAATTTAAATTAAGCAGAGTAGCGTTTGTAAGAATCCCTTTTCCTGCAGCAAAAATTCTGATTGTAACAAACGTCTCTTTTTTCAGGCCCAAAGGTAAGTAATTCTTATCCCCTGTCAGAATAGCCCATCAACAGGAAACCCGCAAATGCGGGTTTCCTGTTGAGTTATTTGATAGAATATTATTTATTGCCTGATCATTTTCCTGGTTTCAATACCACTTTCTCCGGTCAGCGTAATATTATACAATCCGGGTGCAAACGAACTGACATTTATATCGGTTTCGCTTGTGGTCAATGGCCGTTCCAGAATTAGTTGTCCTAGCTGGTTGGTAATGGTACATTTATTATAGGCGCCATGCTCAACCTTAATTGTTACTTCATCCATAGCCGGGTTAGGGTAAATGTTGCATAATTCGCCCGGGCCGTTAACTGGCTGTACGCCTGTATGCCAGCATACATAGAGCGACAAAATCACTATCGCTTTAGTTGTACTGGTTGAACCACAGGCATTAGTAATGGTATAGATAATTGTATCAAGTCCGGCATGAACTCCGGCAACAACGCCTGAATCATCAATGAGCGCACTATCATTTGCCAATGTCCAGATACCGCCAGGGAATGTATCGTGAAACGCAACAAGTACATCGGGGCATATTGCCGAATCGCCGAAGATAGTTCCTGCTACAGGTACCGTATTTACTGTTACTGTATACACAGCAATAGCAGAACGGCATACATTGGTAACTGTATAGCTGATGTGATCTATGCCGCCAGAAACGCCTGTCAATACACCTCCTGAGTTTATAGTTCCCACACCTGTGCTGCCACTGCTCCATGCACCACCAGCTACCGGGTCGGTCAATGTAATATGTGCGCCAACGCATACACTGCCCGGGCCGGAAATAAGACCTGAATCAGGAAGTGCAATGATTGTATCAAGACGTGTTACAAACAATGTTCCGCAGAAATTGGTATAGGTATAAGTGATCCTGGCAGTACCGGCCGATACACCTGTAATAACACCAGTCATTGAATCAACTGTAATATTAGAAGATGTAGTTCTCCAATGACCTCCTGTTACAGTGTCAGACAGATGTATAGTGTCTCTGTTGCAAAATGAAGTGCGACCAGTTATCCATCCTGCATTAGGCAATGGGTTCACTGTCATCGGATAGGTAGCAATGTCTGTTCCGCATGAATTGGTATAAGTATATTTTACTGTATCCGCTCCTGCTGTTACACCTGTGACAACACCCGAAGTATTAATAGTTGCTCTGGCGTTGGTCATGCTCCAGATTCCGGGGCCTGCTGCAGTAGGGTCAGTCATGGTAATAGTAGAGCCCACGCATACCGCTGTTAATCCAGCAACAGCGCCGGCAAAAGGCAGTGGATTGACTGCAACGGGATACATAGAAGTAGCAATTCCGCAACTGTTGATTACTCTATAAGTAATAGTATCCATGCCAACAGATATTCCGGAAACTACTCCTCCTGTTACGACAGCTCTTAAATTAGTAGCATTCCAGGTTCCTCCTGGTGATGGATCCGTCAATGTTATGCTGGAACCTATGCAGACAGCAGAAGGCCCTGATATAATACCTGAATTAGGTAAAGGATTTACGGTTACTGTAAATAATGAATTTGCAGCGCCGCATGAATTAATTACGCTGTAGATAATAGTATCAACGCCGGCTGAAACCCCTGTAACAACGCCTGTTCCGCTTACATTTGTGTGCCCGTTCACCCGAAACCAGCTTCCACCGGGAACCGGATCTGTGAGTGTAATAGTGGCGCCAACACAAACAGTAGAAAGACCAAATATTGTACCTGAAGTTGGTAGCGGATCGATGGTAACAACAAAGGAATCCCGACCTACACCGCAAGGCAAAGTAACGGTATATATTATTGTATCCAGGCCTGGTGTAATACCCAATACATCTCCTGTTGTATTAATAGTGGCACGGCCATTTGTCATGGACCAAACCCCGCCGGCTGTCGCGTTAAAATCGGTAATTGTAAAACCAGGGCATACATGATTAGGACCATATATTGTGCCGGCAGAAGGTAGCAGGGTTACAGCGACGTCAAGTGTTGCAGTAGTAGTGCAGCCACCAGTACCTGTAACAACATAACTAATTGTATCATTACCTACTGATACTCCGGTTACATTTCCTCCTGCTAAGGTTCCATGACCATTACTTGCTGACCATATTCCGCCTCCTGTTGCATCAGTAAGTGTAATAGTTCCGCCTATACACACGGTGTTGAGCCCGGTAATAGGGCTTACCACAGGAGGCGCTGTAACAGTAACTATGATTACATTCGAATCAATATTCCCCAAACCATCATCAATCAAAATTGAAAATGAATCGAGACCGATATAGCCTGGATTGGGAGTATAAGTTAATCCAGGGCCGGGTGTAAGACTTGATCCAAAAGACATTAATGTTACAGGGAATCCTGCCAGCAAACCATTTACAGGGCCAACGGATACACTCCATGTATCATTGGACCCGATATTTGGATCAATAATCATCAACAGACTGCTGATATCGTGTGCAGGTGAATTCTGGCATACAGCTAATGTACTTCCTCCAATAAATACAGGTTGTGACCAGCCGGTAAAGGGCAAAGCAAAAGCTAGTATGCCCAAGATAAAAAATCTCCTGATAAGGTGTTTCATACTCATTTTGTTAATAGCGGTTATAGGCTCATTATGTAATTTTTCTTGTCTCATAATTATCAAATTTATGAACTATGTGGAAAGATAAGAAAAATTTTTTTTACTACCCGTTTTTTTATCTGTTTTTGATTAATTCACTGACAATGACGTACTAAAAAAGTTAATTAGTTGATAGGTTGAAAAGTTGATTAGTTGATTGGTTGAATAGTTGATTGGTACTTTGGTGTCAAAATTTCAACTTTGCAACTCTGATTTAGGAGTGCAATTGCACACTATTTTGAAAATAAATAGTTGCACAGTTTTTTGTTGGTTTTCAAGCAATTAACCTTGTTTTGTTGCGCATTTTGATGGTGAGTGTGCAAAATGTCTGAATCAGAATTTTCAGAATTGTGCGCCGTCGCTGAAGAAGCTTTGGCGCACGAAGTAGAATTAACAGAATTTATTTGTGAAATGATAATTTGTTTACTCCAATTATTGAATTGCACACTGCGCAAGAAATAATTTGTTGCACAGATTTTTATTGATTTTCAATGTGTTAGATTTAAATAATTGCGCATTTTGGGAGTAAGTGTGCAAAATGTCTGAATCAGAATTTTTAGAATTGTTGAATTTACAGAATTTCAAATGCGACAGGTTGATGGATAAAATCATTAAAACCAAAACATTTTACCACTAAGAACACCAAGTATACACAAGGTTCACAATGTGATTTTGTTTACGAAACATAGGGTAACCAAGGACACAAAGCGGATAGGAGGGGTAAGTTGATTAGTTGAAAAGTTGACAGGTTGATTAGTACGTTGGGTCAGAATTTTTACTTTGCCAATCTGATTTAGGAGTGCAATTGCACACTGCGCAAGAAATAATTTGTTGCACAGATTTTTATTGATTTTCAATGTGTTAGATTGAAATAATTGCGCATTTTGACTCAAGGTGTGCAATTTTATGTGCAATGGTAATAACAATGAATCTGGTATATGAATTTTGGGATTAGCGGCATTATGATAGGATTATATAATGTTTATGGTTGAATTTTGTGTCAAAGGTAAATTTAATAATTGCATATTCCAAATAAATTGGATTGTTTATTTTAATGCCAATTAATTGGAAAATACCTAAAAAGGGTGAAGGCGAAAAATTAATTCCGGAAACTGGTAACAGGTGAGGCAATGATGTGGAATTGGTGTCGTGGGTAAGGGTGTATTCAAAATGCCCCCAGGATTATTATTAAACCCTTTCAGGGTTTGTGGCAAATTTTTTTTATAACCCTGGGCTTCACCCAGGGTTATTGTTGTTTAAGCCTTTCAGGCTATTGTGCATGGAATTTTATTGTTATAGTTTAGGGTATTTAGTATTGTGGTAGTTATTTCGTGCAGGTTTTGCGCATCTGTATTTCGTCCATTACAAACGCACTACTATGGAATTAGGTTTATAAACGCGAGAGTGGATTTTGGGGTATTTTATTGAGCTGCAGTTTTTCAAATGCCGTCGGAGCAAAAAATGGCTTACGCCAAAACAATGGAAATGAACTAATTCCGACATTTGTATAATGCTCAGCGGAAGTAGCCGCCTCGTCATTAGCGTTTTATACCTGTGTCGGAGCATGGTTTCAGTGATGTTGT
>CAIUZK010000182.1 GCA_903903635.1 uncultured Bacteroidota bacterium | reverse complement strand
TGCCTTCGCTAAAGCTATGGCAGTTAATAACATGCCTTCGCTAAAGCTATGGCAGTTAATAAAAGAAATATAACTTCGCAATATGGTGGAACTTATTTCATCAACGTTCCTTATCTGCGCTTTGAGATGTTTTAATTATTCTTTATCTTTCCGGCATAAAATCTTTTTTGATGAAAAACCGTCTGATAATTGCTATTTTTTCAATAATGCTGAGTATGTGGGCTTCTGAGGCTATGGCGCAGGAACTGCATTGCCACAGGGCTATAAAGAAAGACAATAAATCATGCAAAAAAGAAAGCAAGATCCACAAGAAAATGTTTCAGGACTGGCAATATAAAGCCTCTAAGAAGAACTTTAAAGCCTTTAAGAAGGAATGCAAATCAGAAGGCAAGGAATACAAGCATAATTTGATACCCAACCACGACGGGGAATAATAATCTGTAGTTTTTAAAACCTTACTTATTGCTGATTATAGCCGGGCTACGGGTGTTTTCACATCATGATAGAATAGAAATTGCCATTGTTCCTCCCTACCCTTTTCGGCATATTGCTGTCTGAGGTGCATGGACTTCTTACCATCAAAATCGTATTTGGCAACATACTTCATTTTCAATTGTTTTAGCTGAGGCGCTTCGTCGCCGCCATAAAAAACAAGATCACCGCCATCGTTTATCAGGTAAACAATATGCTCAGGGCTATGGCCTCCGGAGTGCATGAATTTTATATATCCGTCAATCAGTCCATCTTCACCATCCAGCCATTTTACCTGACCCGTGTGCAGTATCGGTTCTATATCTTCAACAATAAAGGACGGAGCGCCCTTGCTTAAAGCAAAATCTACTTCCGGGCGATAAAGATAATAATCGGCATTGGGGAAGGTAGTATGTAGGCGACCCTGCTCATCTGTAAAGACCATACCGCCGGCATGGTCTTTGTGCAGGTGCGACTGCAGCACCTTGGTAATAGCGGCGGGCTCAAAGCCAGCATCAATGATATTCTGATGTAACTGCAAAACACCATCCTTGTTTTTATAACCCAGACCGGTATCGAATACAATAAGATCCTTGCCTGTAACCACCAGGAATGGCTGAACCTCTACCAGCAAAGAACCTGTGGGACGGTCATTTAGTTCGTCCCTGGTTTCATTGAAAGGTACAAACTCTTTATTATGCCCAACAGTAAAAATACCTTCTGATAACGGGAAGATCTCAGCCATGGTTCAAAGGTCGGGATAAAACGCTAATGTGGATAAGACAAATTAAAAAGACCGGAATAACATGGCTATTCCGGTCTATGAACTCTTTTTACTTCATTAAAGATCTGGCTGAGGTGTATACCTTAGATATGGTTTCACTACTCTGATCCCCTTAGGGAATTTCTTTATAGCATCTTCGGTAGATATAGAAGGAACCACGATTACATCCTCGCCTGCTTTCCATTCGGCAGGCGTAGCAACACTATAGTTGGCAGTAAGCTGCAAAGAATCAATAACACGCATTACCTCAACAAAATTCCTGCCGGTAGATGCCGGATAAGTAATAGAAAGCTTAAGCTTCTTATCAGGGCCAATGATAAAGAGCGATCTCACTGTAGCTGTTACCGATGCATTCGGGTGTATCATATCATACAGATTGGCAACAATACGATCAGCATCAGCAATGATCGGGAACTCCACATGAGTATGCTGAGTCTCATTAATGTCTTTTACCCAACCTATGTGTTGCTCCAGCGGATCAACGCTTAAAGCCAGAACCTTTACATTCCTCTTTGCAAATTCTTCACTCAATTGAGCCATTCGGCCCAACTCGGTAGTGCAAACCGGGGTATAATCGGCAGGATGTGAAAATAATACACCCCAGCTATCGCCAAGGTATTCATGAAAGCTGATGTCGCCAATTGTGGTCGAAGCTTTGAAATCAGGCACAATATCCCCTAAGTGTAATGACATAAAAGTATGGTTTGATTAGTTTAGTATGGCAATTTAACCATTTTGCACATAGCACAACCATTAATAATTAAAAAGAAATCTAAAATACTAAAGAAGGGAATTATTCTTTAACTATCAATCACTTACTTAATCCCCCATCTCATTGATCCTATTTTTTTTCTTAATGGCATTTCAATAGTATAGTAAGTTGCTGAGGCAATCAGGAGCAGCAATGCAAGGGCAAGCCAGAAAAAATATTGTTTGGGCATATGCCAGTGAGCCTTATTTATGGCATCAAAGTATTTATAAACAGGTTGTTGCAAAATGTAGATACCATAACTGATTTCTCCCAGGTAAACGAATGGCTTTACCCCCAGCATCCGGGGTTGATTAATAGCAATGCCTATTATCAGCAACATAAACAAAGGGGCAATCAACCCGGTATGGTAGCTTATATTCTCCGGCCTGTAAGCTATAAGCAACACAATGACAACGAATAAAACTGAGGGCAACCAACCGGGAAGCCTCGCAAAATTTTTCCTTGCGTTATATATATAGCCACCAATCATTCCCAACAAAAACTGGCTCAGGTGAATGACCGGGTTGAAGAAAACAGTATCAACAATATTATCGTCCAGGGCCCGCCTTTGTGGATAGTATTTGAGATGAAAATATTGTGAGGCAATAAATAACAGTATGGTTAGAACAATAAATATCCGGATGTTTTTATTCTGTAAAACCAGAAGCAATGGGAAAAGAACATAGAAAAACATTTCGATGGAAATGGTCCAGCCAGGCCCATTTAAAACTAAGGGATAGGATGGAATAAAGGCATGTACAAAGAATGCACTGTACAATATTTCTTTTACCGATTGGGCAGAATGTAAATTATAATTAAAAAAGGCAACACCATCATAAACCGCCAGCAGCAGGGCTATCTCATAAATTGGCACAATACGGCCAATACGTTTACTGAGATAATTCCCATAACTAAAGTCTTTGCCGGTGTAGGATATGTATAACACAAAACCGGACAACACAAAAAAGTACCCTACAGCAATATTGCCACTTCCAAAAAAATAAGGTGCAAGACTAAACGGGAAAACATCTGTACCAAAATGATGAATGAAAACCAGCAAGGCAGCTACCGCGCGTGTAGCAGTAAGCGCATTTATCTGGGATCCCTGGGGCGCATTGGTCATTTAATACAATAATAATTAAAAATCCAGAGAAGCAATAATTTACATGCAATTGAACTGTATCCCAAAGCCAAATCCCTGGTTCCCTTTAGGGTCAGGGTTTCAGGGGACTTGGGGTTCTCCTAATCCGTAACCCTTTTCAAATCAAAATCAGGAATAGCAGAGACGTAGATCGGGTATTTCTCCAGCGTTACATCCGATGGATCGAGGCCAAAACCGCGCTCTTCAGAAAGGCTGAACTTCTTGAGTATAAAGTAGCCGCGCATCATCAGGCGCTCCCACATGGGCAGCGAATTATCGCGCGACAGGAATTTTTCCATAACTATAAACCTGAAGTCCCCCATTACATTGTTCTTGCTTAAAGACTCGTAACGGCTTACCACATTTACTTCCTTGTTGGCTACCATACCCTCAACCACCTTGCGGAACATATACTGCACCCTATGATCTACACGGAAACCAAGCCTGAACTCTACCCTGATGATCTCATTGGGCACAATGGTTTGCACCTCATATTCGGTAGTATACGGGTCGTCCAATACGTCCACATGCACAAACCAGTAAATATCGGCACGTTTGGGTTTGCGGTAGAGTATTGAATAAAGTATTTTATGTTCTATTTCTTTAGGGTTGTTGGCGCTGGTGAGGTATACAAGGTGGGTGGCATACTTGGTAATACTGTTATCGTTGCTGAGCTCCTGCAATATGGGAATATAGTTCTCCAACTGCACAAACTCCACATAGCGGTTTTTAATTTTCCGCGCCTTGAACCATATCAGCATGGTCATAAACAAACCACCGGCTACAGCTACAGTAACCGCGCCGCCCTCAGCAAATTTCTCCACAAGGTTAGCCCAGAGGAAGGACAACTCAATGGTGAAGTAAACAACGAGGTAAGTAACAATCCAGACGATAGGAACCCGCTTGATGAACATATAATAGGCAAAAAGACAGGAGGTCATGATCATGCAAATGGTTATAGACAATCCATAAGCCGCTTCCATATTGGAAGAACGCTGAAAATAGATAGTCATGGATACACAACCCACAAACAAAAGCGTATTGATACCCGGAATGAAGGACTGCCCCCGCTCAACCGTTGGATAATTGATCTTCATTTTGGGCCAGAGATTTAGTTTCATGGCCTCGCTGATGAGGGTAAAAGAACCTGAAATAAGGGCCTGACTGGCAATAATGGCGGCAATGGTGGCAATGATGATACCCGGGAAAAGGAACCAATGCGGAACCAATTCGTAGAACGGATTCTTGACAGCCGAATTCCATACTTCATGCTTAATGGTAAGCAAGTAGGCTCCCTGACCCAGATAATTGAGGATAAGGCAGGTTTTTACAAATATCCAGGAATAACGAATATTGGCACGGCCGCAATGTCCCAGGTCGGAATAAAGGGCCTCGGCCCCTGTGGTACAGAGAAAGACCGCTCCCAATATCCAGAAACCTTTAGGATATATTACCAATATCTTAATAGCATAGTAGGGATTCAAAGCACGGAAAATGTGCCAGTCGTTGGCCCTGCAAAGCTGACTTAAACCAAGCATAGCCAGCATGAGGAACCACATAAGCATTATTGGCCCGAATGCTTTACCAATAGAGGTTGTACCAAACTGCTGGAAAAAAAACAGAGCAGTAAGTATTATGAGCACTATTATAACAATAGACTGTGTGGAAATCTGGACAAGCGAATGGATATTCCTTAGTCCCTCAATGGCTGATGTAACCGAAATGGGCGGAGTAATCATTCCGTCGGCCAGTAATGCAGCGCCTCCAACCATTGCCAGGAAAACAGTCCATTTACCATGCCTGCGCACTAATGCAAATAAGGAGAAGATACCACCCTCCCCCTTGTTATCGGCTTTAAGCGTAAGCATTACATATTTCACAGTAGTCTGCAGGGTAAGCGTCCAGATAATGCAGGAGAGGGCACCAACGATCAGGAATTCATCAATTACCTTTCCATTACATATCGCATTCATTACATATAATGGAGAAGTACCAATATCACCATAAATTATTCCTAACGCAATAATGATACCTGCTAAAGACGACTTACTCAGATTTTGTGACAAGTCCGAAAGTTTATTAAGACAAAACGGATGCAAAGTTAATAATAAAGTATAGTTATAGCCGAAAATGATTTAAGAAAAGCAAAAAAGATCTTATTGGCAAAAATCAGGAAAACGGAACTAAATCTGCCTGCATGATATTTAAACCCATTACCTTTGCCGCCTTAAATGGTAAAAATAGATAACATAGAACTGGGAGAGTTTCCTTTGCTGCTTGCACCTATGGAAGATGTAAGCGATCCTCCTTTCAGGGCCGTGTGCAAGGAATATGGCGCAGACCTGATGTATACCGAATTCATATCATCGGAAGGATTGATTCGTGATGCCATGAAGAGCAGGCAGAAACTGGATATTTTCGACTATGAGAAACCCATAGGTATTCAGATATTCGGGGGAGATGAAGAGGCTATGGCCATGAGTGCAAAAATCGTCGATACCACCAATCCCGATCTGCTGGATATCAATTTCGGTTGCCCGGTAAAGAAGGTAGTATGCAAGGGCGCAGGCGCCGCGGTGCTGAAAGATATAGACCTTATGGTAAGATTAACCAGTGCCTGTATCAAATCTACCAAACTCCCGGTAACGGTAAAGACCCGTCTGGGATGGGATAATAACAGTAAGAATATTGAAGAGGTGGCAGAAAGACTGCAGGATATAGGAGTAAAAGCGATATCTATACATGGGCGCACCCGCCAGCAATTGTACAAGGGCGATGCCGACTGGACCCTTATAGGTAAGATAAAGAACAACCCGCGCATACACATTCCTATTTTCGGGAACGGTGATATTGATACTCCTCAAAAAGCGCTGGAATATAAAAACAGATATGGCGTAGACGGCATCATGATAGGCAGGGCAGCAATAGGCTACCCATGGATATTCAGGGAGATAAAACACTATATCAATACCGGCGAAACCCTGGCCCCTCCTACCCTGACCGAAAGGCTTCATGCATGCCGCAAGCACCTGCTCGGGTCGGTAAACTGGAAAGGTGAAAAGGTGGGTATCCTGGAGATGCGCAGGCACTATGCCAGCTACCTGAAAGGATTGAGCCATGTGAAGGAATACAGGAACCGGCTGGTAACCACCGATAATCTTACAGAGATCAACGGGATACTGGATGAGGTGGAAGAACATTATAGCAAGGATGTGCAATTGGTATGACCTTTTTAAAACAGAGAGTTAACTTTTAATTTTCCAACTTCTGACACGCATTGGCCTCATATCGGATACCCACAACTACCTGGACGAGGCAGTTTTCAAGCACTTTGAGCAGTGCGATGAGATTTGGCATGCGGGAGATTTTGGCACAGCCGCTATTGCAGATCAATTGAAAGCCTTTAAGCCATTAAGAGGGGTATATGGCAACATCGATGGTACGGATATAAGGCTGGAATATCCGGAAAAACTTAAATTCAGGTGCGAAGATGTAAATGTGTATATGGTGCATATAGGAGGATATCCCGGGCGATATGTGCCTGCTATAAAAAAGGAATTGGTTGCTGATCCGCCTCAACTGTTCATAACCGGTCATTCGCATATACTAAAGGTGATCTACGATGATAAACTCAAATGCCTGCACATGAATCCGGGAGCAGCCGGCAAGCAAGGCTGGCACAAGGTGCGCACTCTTATCCGCTTCGTGATAGATGGCAGAGATATGAAACAATGCGAAGTAATAGAGTTGACTCCGAGGCACTAATATTGGCATAATTTTGAAAATCGCAACTCATTGATAATAATATACTTTTATCCTGAAACACTGCAATGTGGGTTAAGTGAAACTTTCAAAATAACTTCCGCATCTTTTTGTATTGAAAAAAAATGTTTGTATAGATAGTCCACCAATTATCTCCGCGATACTAACCATTTCTATTTCATAGTTTTGCATTCAAAATACATGCATGGAAAAGTTCAACTCAGGTAAGAATGATATTTTCAAACTGGAAATCGATCAGGATGCCAGAAACAATTTTATTGACATGGCCAGGTGGACAAAATTTCTATCCGTTTTCGGATTTGTAATTCTTGGTCTGCTTATGGCTATGGGCCTGTTTTTCGGATTGTATATCAACAAATTCGCTGAAATGTATGGCAGTGCTTCCCCGGTAGCTGCTCTGGGTATGATAGGCCCGATTGTCATTATTCTGATGTTTGTACTGGTAATCAGCATCTACATTTATCCTATCTATGCCTTGCTGAAATTTTCTTCCGGCATCAGGAATGCAATGATCAGCGAAAACAAGGAACTGTTCAACAGATCGGTAAAACACCTCAGAAATATGTTCCGGTACATGGGCATTGTACTCATTATTTCGCTGGGACTTTATGGCATACAGATATTCTTCGTGGTGTTATCCAACATGAACAAATAATTTCACGAAGTAAACATTCAAATTACGCCTTCAGGTAAATCAAATAAAAATCAGGTTACCCACGGCTATGTGATCTGAGATTCATACATAGCTTCAATCTGTGCGGCAAATTTCTGCTCGATGATCTTACGTTTTATCTTCAGGGATGGTGTTAATTCACCAGTATCTATAGTCCACTCCTCAGACAATAAAACAACCTTTTTCACCTGCTCAGGATGGCTGAACAGCGGATTATATTTATCCAGTTGTTTCTGAATAAGCGCCAGCACTTCCGGCGACTTTATAAGGTCGCTGTTTTTTTCAGGGAAAGCATTGTGTGAATGATGGTCTTTCAGATACTTTCTCACCTGTATAAAACCTGGAACAATAAGGGCGCTTACAAATTTTCTGCCACTGCCTATCACCATCATCTGTTCAATGAAAGGGCTCTCTTTCATTTTATTCTCAACCACTTGCGGGGCCACATATTTACCTCCCGAGGTCTTGAATATTTCTTTTTTTCTGTCGGTTATTTTAAGAAATCTGCCCTCTACCCATCTCCCGATATCACCGGTATGAAACCATCCACCTTCCATTGCTGCTGCCGAAAGATCAGGATGCTTGTAATAACCCGGTGTAACATTCGCCCCTCTGGTTAATATCTCCCCATCTTCGGCCAGTTTCACTTCTACATGATCAATAAGAGGGCCTATGGTGCCAAATCTCCGGCCCTCACTTTCAAACCTGTTTACTGTAACTACCGGCGATGTTTCGGTTAGTCCGTAACCTTCCATAATGACAACATTTGCCGCGGTAAATATGCGTGCAAGCCGCTCCTGGCATGCCGCCGAACCCACTACGATAGCCTTTACATTACCACCAAGCGCTTCCCGCCATTTATTGAATATGATCCGGTTAGCCAGCCATAACTGCATCCTGTACCATAATGAACCTTTATCAACATTGTCAAACCGCTTACCTAATTCCAGGGCCCAGAAAAACAGCGCACGCTTTATCCCCTTCAGTTCCATTGCCGTATTCATTATCCGCTCATACACCTTTTCAAGCAGGCGGGGCACAGTGGTAAATACCAAAGGATGAACTTCTTTCAGATTTGGCCCTATAGTATCCATACTTTCGGCATAATATATACTTACACCAGATTGAATGTAAACATAGGTTACCATGCGTTCGAAAATATGATTGAGCGGCAGAAAGCTGAGCGCCTTACAATTTGGCACGGTAAAGGTGAATGCAGGCATCGAATCCTGCACATTACTTACAATATTATGATGGGTAAGCATTACACCTTTGGGATCACCTGTTGTGCCTGAAGTATAGATAATTGTTGCTAAGGTTTCGGGCTTTATACGAGCTATGACTTCAGGATCCGGCTGTCTGTTTTTTTCGGTTAACTCCTTCCAGTTTGCCACCCCCGGAATCGCATCAAAAGAGTATATTTTTTTCAGCGAAATAACATTGTGCAGTGCATCCTTAAAACGCTCATAAATCTCCGCATTGGCTACAAAAACCAATTGAACCCCTGCCTCATCCAGCACATACGCTATCTCCTTCGGACTGATGGTCGGGTAAATCGGAGTAAGTACAGCGCCTGTAAGCTGCACACCAATATCCGTTATCATCCATTCAGGTCTGTTGGGAGATATTATGGCTATTTTCTCCTGATGTTCCGGTTCAAGCACTTTGTTACTGATTCCAAGTTTAAGCAACCCTCCTGCCAGTTTGCAAGCAGTTTCCCAAACTTCCCTGTTGCTGTAGGTGCGCCATTGACCGCCTTCCTTGCCTGCAAGCATTATTGCATCAGGTGCTTCTTTGCTTCTTAGTTCTGCTATATCAAAAAGACGCTGAATCATCCCTAAATTTAATGAAAACATTTTCTGGCAGCAAAATAATTTCTCAGGCAACTTTTGTCTTTCAATAATCAGTTTGCAGTAAGGTAACCTTGACTATATACCTGTCAACAAAAATCGCAGGACTTATTTATGGCTGATTAGCCATTTAAATCACCTTCACTGGATTAAAATTATTATACAACAAGGCATTTACATGACATTCTCATGACAATTAAATTTAGACTACATTTACCGCCTAAAGAATTGTACATGAAGAAATTTATCCTGATGGCAATGTTGCTTTGTCCGTTTATAGCTGTAGCAAAAGGTAAAATCACCAAAAAAAATTACCGTATATACTCCGTAAAACTGGCCAGGGAAGTTACACTGGATGATATAGCCGATGACATGGAAAACTTTGATGCGCTCTTCTTTGGCGAAGAACATAATGACAGTGTTACCCATTTTCTCGAAAAATCGATGCTGGAAATTTTATATCGCCATTATGGTCATTCCATAACCCTGTCAATGGAAATGTTTGAACGCGATGTGCAACCGGTAATGAACGAATACCTGGGTGGATTTATCCGGGAAAAGAACTTCATGAAAGATGCCAGGGTATGGAGCAATTACAGGGATTACAAACCGATGGTAGAATTTGCTAAAGATAAAGGCCTGGATGTAATTTGTGCCAATGCAGCAAGCCGCTATACCAGCCTTGCCGGTCGTAAAGGACAGGAAGCGCTTGAAGCCCTGCCTGAAGAATCAAAGGCTTATTTCGCACCACTGCCATACGATACCGCAACGGGAGATTACCATATTAAGCTTAGTGAAATACCCAAACATGGCCCGGATGCAAAGGACAGCGCCAAGGCAAAAGTTGCCGATACAGCCAAAGCGCAACCAATGATGAACATGGGCGATTTCAACCTGATAGTAGCTCAATCTTTATGGGATGCTACAATGGCTTATTCCATTTCAAAATACATTAAGTTGCACAAAGGCAAAAAAGTTTTCCAGGTAAACGGCAAGTTCCACAGCGATGAAGGTTTTGGGGTAGCCGGTCAGTTAAAAAAATATAGTCCCAAAACCAAACGACTGATAATTTCATCCGTCAGCGACGAAAATTTCCCTAAAATCAAGTGGTCGGAATACAAAAAAATGGGTGACTATATTATTATCACTGATCCCAAAGTGCCCAGAACCTATAAAGACCAATAATGGGTAAGGGCCGGAATTATTCATAAATGGAGGTACAGCCATACCTTATTTTTTGTTTTGCAGTACTGATTTTATATTTGTTTTGAAATAAACATTGAAGAATTCCGTTTATTCAGTAAATATCCATTCTATGAAATTCTATTTTGCACTTCTTACAGTTTGTTTTATCTCACTAAATACTCATGCCCAGTTTACCCTATTACCCTATATCGGTAAAGTTAAAGATGCAGAAGCGGCAGGTATTAGGCAGCAAATTGATAAAAAATATAAAAGTGCCATAGATGCCAGTGACAAAAGCAAATGTGTTTTCAAAACCAGTAAAGAACAAGATGCATTAATGAAGGCATACCAGAATTTCCTGATGGAATTGGGTAATTATTTAAGTGACCCTAATTTCAAGTGGGGACAGCCAACAAAATGCTGGAACAGGATCTATTTTAACAAAGATGGTTCGGTAGAATATTATGTCTTCAACATTAAAACAGAAATCAGCGATGAAAAAACAGAACAGTATAAAGCTCTTTTTCGTTCCTTTATTTCTACTCACAAAATAGCAATCACAGCTACCGAAGGTTTTGCTCAATGCAGCCCGGTAACCTTCATTGATAAATGAATGATTGTTGGAAATTATAAGAGTTAATTTTGATCGGCTAATATTATTATATTCATTTCAATTAATTAAAAAAGCAGGAAAGGCGCACCAAAACCGGTACGCCTTTCTTTTAAATTGGAATTGAGTATTTAATCCTTTACACATTTCAGCCGCTCTGTCCTGCCGCTTTCATCCACCACCATTACTATATATACCCCTGATGGCAGGTTACCCATATCT
>CAIUZK010000181.1 GCA_903903635.1 uncultured Bacteroidota bacterium | reverse complement strand
TAGTTACTTTCCGATACAAAACTTGGAGAAAATGTAGTCCAGTTTGTCTTCGGTGGTTACTTCGCCGGTTATTTCGCCAAGGTAGTAGAGGCAGCGGCGGATGTCGAGGGAGATGAGGTCGCCGGGGATGTTGTTGTCGAGGCCGGCTTTGATGAGGTTAAGGGAGGCTAGCACTTCTTCTAGTGCGCCATAGTGACGCGCATTGGTGATGATGGTTCCTTCGTGGTCAACAACACCTTCGGCCACAAGGCTATACAGGGCGTTCTTAAGGTCGTGTATATGCTCCCGGGTTTTGGCTGAGATAAAGAGTATATCCGTGCTAATATCGTCGAACAGATCCTTTGCCTGCGATATGCCTGTTACGTCGGTTTTATTGCCTGCCAGGAGGTACTTAGCGCCGGTAATGGTAAATGCTTCTTTCTGGCTGAGCAGCTTTGTTTTTTGTGATTCATCAGATGCATCAAAGAGGTATACAACCACATCGGCCTTGTTCATGGCATCTACGCTGCGCTCCATGCCCTGCAGTTCTATTGTGTCGTGGCTATGCTCCCGAATACCCGCAGTGTCGATAAGGCGGAACAGTATGCCATTGATATTGAGTGTTTCTTCGATAGTATCGCGGGTGGTTCCTGCTATCTCGCTCACGATGGCGCGGTCTTCGTTGAGTAGTGCATTGAGCAGGGTGCTCTTGCCGGCATTGGGACTACCTATGATGGCAACACTAACGCCATTCTTGATAACATTGCCCAGCCTGAAGGAGTTGAGCAGTTGCCGGGTGGCGGTTGTAAGGCGGTCTATAAGCTCATAAAATTGTGTGCGATCGGCAAACTCTACATCTTCCTGGCTGAAGTCTAGTTCGAGTTCTATGAGGGCGCTGAACTTAATGAGTTGCTCGCGCATTTCTTTAAGATCGTGACTGAAGCCGCCCCTGAGGTTGTGTATAGCTGCCTTATGGGCAGTATGGCTCTGGCTGGCAATAAGATCGGCCACCGCCTCGGCCTGGGTAAGATCGAGCTTGCCATTGAGGAATGCGCGTAGTGTGAACTCGCCAGGTTTGGCCATGCGTGCGCCATGGCCCAGGCACAGCCCTATGACCTGCTGCAAAACAAAGTCGGAGCCATGACAGCTTATCTCTACTATGTCTTCACCGGTATAGCTTTTAGGGCACTTATAGATACCTGCCACCACTTCATCTATCACCCTGCCTTCGGTTTTTATTTTGCCAAAGTGGAGTGTATGGGTTGGCTGGCTGCTCAGGTCTTTGCCGGCAAAAATACTGTTGGCAATGGTAATAGCAGATGTACCGCTGAGGCGTATGATGCCAATAGCCCCGGCGCCGGGTGGTGTGGCAATTGCTACTATGGTATCGGAGAGGTTGAGCATTCTGATGTCAAAAGTAAAAAGAGTAGAAGGATATTCCGCAATAAAAATCAGAAGTTGTGTGCTAAGTGTAATATTTGCAATTTTGCGTAGTAGTTCAATATTTTAATCTATGAGAGCAGTTATACAACGGGTGTCGACGGCAAGTGTTACCATTCATACCGATTTTACCTCGGCGATAGGTCATGGTTTTCTTATTTTGCTGGGTATTGAAACCGAGGATACAAAAGAAGATGCCGACTGGCTTAGCGGTAAGATAGCGCTGCTGCGGGTATTTGCCGATGAAAACGGATTGATGAACAAGGACATAAGGGAGGTAAGTGGGGATATACTGGTGGTTAGCCAGTTTACGCTGCATGCCGCCTACAAAAAGGGGAACAGGCCGTCGTTTATAAAGGCAGCCAGACCGGAGCAGGCCATTCCGCTGTATGAGTATTTTAATTCGGCATTATCTGATAAAACGGGCAAGCCGGTTGCTACAGGTGTTTTTGGCGCCGATATGAAAGTGGCGCTGGTGAATGACGGTCCGGTAACCATTATTATGGATAGCAGGAACAGGGAGTAGGCTGATAAGTTGATAAGTTGATAAGTTGATTGGTTGATTGGTTGATAGGTTGAGTGGTTGATAGGTTGAAAGGTTTCCTCCTTCGCTAAGGCTTGGGCGGACAAGGGATAAGTTGAAAGGTTTTGTCCTTCCCTAAGGCTACGGCGGACAAGGGATAAGTTGAGTGGTTTCCTTCTCCGCTAAGGCTTTGGCGGACAGGGGATAGGTTTCCTTCTTCGGTGAAGATGGGGGGACAGTGGATAAGTTGGATTTTGGGTTAGAGCTTATAGTCTGAACGGATCTGGTTAATTACAGTTTCGAGGACTTTGTTTAGCTTTTCAATTTTAACGGATAAAGCTTCTGATTTCTGCTCCATGAACTCGATCTCCAGTATATCATCTTTCAAAATGGATATATTCAGGTTGGAGATGGAAGGTTTCATGCGGTGGGCATAGTACTTCACGGTTTTCAGGTCGCCGTTATTATAGCCTTCATTTATTTTGGCAAGACCGCCGGTAGTCTCAGAAATAAATAGCATCATCATTTTATTGATAAAAGTATTGTCGTTGTTAGCGATGTTCAACAGTTTACCGATATCGTATAGTCTGCCTTCGGGGATATTAATGTTTACATTGGTGGCGGGCATAATGGTTGGTTTGGTTGTTTCTGTTTTTGTTTTTGTTTTTGTTTGTTTTTCCGGCTTGCTGTGATCCATGCTTCTTTCTGTTTTTATAGACCGGTCTACAGGCATTACCGGCGCTTTCTTATTCAGCCATTTTGCTACCGGATTTACAAGGTTGACTTCGGTGTAAGGTTTTACAATAATATCGTTCATGCCCCATGCAAGGTATTGTTCTTCTTTACCCCTTACGGTGTTGGCGGTAAGGGCTAATACAGGAACAGTGGCATTAATCTTCATTCTTATAATCCTGGTCGCTTCGATGCCATCCATAACGGGCATCTGAATATCCATTAAAACAATGTCGTAATCATTTTTCGACATTAGTTCTATAGCTTCAGCGCCGTTTTCGGCTTCCGTTACCAGGGCTCCATAGCCGGTAAGGATAGTGTTGGCCAGAAGGCGGTTCAGGTTATTATCTTCAACCAGCAGCACCTTTTTATCCATTATCTGGCTGGTATCATTTCTGATTGTGTTTTTCTTTTCAATGACCCTTGATGAACCAACCCCGAAATAAAAATTCAGAATCACCGTGGTTCCCTTATTTTTTTCGCTGGTAACCTCAATAGATCCACCCATGAGTTTCATTAATTGCCTGGTGATATTCATACCCAGCCCTGTGCCTCCAAATTTGCGCACAACGGTTTCATCTTCCTGTGTGAATTTGTCGAACAGTTTATCGAGATATTCCGGTTTTATGCCGATACCAGTATCCTGTATTTTTACCTGTACATATTGTTTTCCCGGCTCCTTCTCTTGTAATACAGCTTCCAGACTTACGGATCCTTTCTCAGTAAACTTAATGGCGTTACTGAGTATATTCATAAATACCTGATTAACCCTGTAAGGGTCGCCCATAAGCACAGGTGCAATCTTATTATCTGTTTTTGCTGCGATCTTCAACCCCTTTTCTTCAGCCTTATAAGTAAGTATATCGATAGCCTGGTTGATGATCATTTCCAGATTGAAACTTATAGACTCGATAGTGATCTTTCCGGACTCTATTTTGGAGAGATCAAGGAGATCGTTGATGATGGCAAGTAGTCCGGCAGAAGCACTTTCTATACCCGCCAGAAACTTTTTTTGCTGTAAGGTAAGTTCGTCCTTTCCCAAAAGTTTTCCGAGCCCCATAATTGCGTTAAGCGGGGTTCGGATCTCATGGCTCATGTTGGTGAGGAAAATATCCTTGGACCTGCTGAGTCTGTCTGTTTTTTGTTTTGATTCCTTAAGTTGTTCGGCGAGTCTTTTCTGTTCAGTAATATCAAGGTGAATGCCTATTGTGCCTTTAACCAGGCCCTCATTTTCCGACACCGGTGTCGCACTGGTGAGCCACCACCTGTCTTCACCTGATTTGGTGCGTATGGCCAACTCATAGCTGGAGTTGAGGGCATAACCTCTGTTAATAAGCTGATGACGGGTTTTCTTGAGGCTGGCACCCTGAAGGAAAAGGTCAGTTGCTTTCTTGTTGGTCAGTTCTTCCAGATTGTATCCACTCATGGTACAGAAGCGTTGATTGGCAAAAATAATCCGCTCGTCCAGATCGATCTCGATCAGACCAAGGTTCATATTCTCAATGATGCTCCTGTACTTTTCTTCGCTGCGTTTCAATGCTTCCTCAGCAATAATACGCCCGGTAATATTCTGGGCAAAGCCAATGACGTAAGGTTCATTGTCTGATTCGTTCACAAGATAATTCTGGTAAAGTATGTAGCTGCTTTTCCCTTCTTTGTTCAGAATATTCATTATGCCCTCAGCCTTTCCCTGGGATATAATTTTGTTGAGGTAAACCTGCGAAAATTCGATGCGGTGATGTTCAGGTATCAACTGCTCAATCGGTAAACCAATCAGATCATTTTCGGGATACCCCAAAATCTTGCAGGCAGAAGGGTTGACAGAAAGCAGGCAACCATTCATATCGTGTGTGCAAATCCAGGCCTGGCTGTAATTGAATATTTCGCGGTATCTTTTTTCGCTTAAATATATTTGTTCTTCTATTTTTTTTCTCTCAGTGATATCAACCCCGTAACCAATTATCATTTCCACTTCACCCTGATTATCCAGCACAGGGAACATTTTGCGCAGATGGTAGCGTATGTTGCCATCTGAATCTGTGAATTTCTCTTCTCTTTCAAGTACAGTTTTTGCCTTGTTAACGCTGTTTAAAAATGCTCTGCGATTTTTAGCTTCTTCAACAGGCCGGTTTGTAATATTATAAAAATCTTCAACTGTTTTGCCTATCATCCACTTCCGTAAGCCGGGATCATTGACAGCGGATGGGTTAAGGTATAAATAGCGGTAATCGGAAGTGCAAACTATTATGTCGGCGGGAGTGTTGTTGAGTATTTGTTCGTAGAAATTCCGCTGAGACTCAAAAGTCGTTTCAATAGTTTTATTCCGGGTAATGTTGGTGAATTTCCACAAATAACCTTTGTATAATCCTGATGAAAACAAGGGTATGTAATCAAATGAGAATATGCTACCTGTTATCAATTCCAGATCTTCATTCAGCAGGGGCTCTCTGGTTTTAATTACGTCCTTAATTATAGTATCGTATTGATCTGGGTTTTTGAACAATTTTCTTAAATCTTTATCAACAACTTTGCGCTCTCTGCCAATAAGTTCTTGCGGAGTGGTATCCAGATTAAAAGAGTTACAGAATGCATCGTTGACGATAACTATTTTTTTGTTTTCGTCTACTACCAATATACCGTTGTGCAAACAAGCGATCAGTTGTGTCAGCCTGGTATTGTCATTTACAACAGAGAGATTGTGCTTATTGATTTGCTCAGGGACGGCATTTAAGATGGCTATCTGCTGCTCAAGACCGGCAATTCTTTTTTCAGCAGCCAGACGGGCTGTTTTTTCTTTTTCCAGTTCTTTTTGCAGGTCTTCACTACTCATGATATGGTCTAATTCAGGGTTATCTCGTTGGTCTGAATCATTTTGTAAATGGTTGATTTGCCAATATCCAGTTTGTCAGCAACTTTCACAACATTATTATCATACTTTTTGAGGAAGTGCTTAATTATGTCGGAGTTATATTCTTTGAGTGTTTTTTCCTGGTCAACAGAAATATCATTGTTGCCTGCAGAGGCGAAATATATGTCGTTGTCCATTATGCTTTGTCCGTCGCACATTACTGCCGCCAGATCTATCACAGCTTTTAGTTCGCGCACGTTTCCGGGATACTTATATTTCATCAATTTATCTTTTGCATCAGGCGAAATGTTAATCGGGCCGAGTTTGTTGCTTTTGCAAAACTCTTCGAGGAAATATTTAGCCAGCAACAGAATATCGTTATCTCTGTCTCTCAGTGGTGGAAGATCTATGGGCAGACCCATAATGCGGTAAAAAAGATCTTCTCTGAAATTACCTTTTCTAACTTCTTCCAACAGATTTTTATGTGTAGCCACAATAAGGCGGCAGTCGAGTGCAACTTTTTCATTGCCGCCCACTCTAATCAGTTCACGTTCCTGCAGTACACGAAGAATTTTGCTTTGCAGGCTAAGATCCAGTTCGGCTATCTCATCAAGAAAAATTGTGCCTTTATTGGCTTCTTCAAATTTTCCTATTTTCCGGGAAAGTGCGCCTGTAAAAGATCCTTTTTCATGACCGAACAGCTCGCTTTCAATAAGCTCGCGTGGAATCGCGGTCATGTTTACAGCCACGAAAGGTCTCTTTTTCCGGTCGGAGCTGTAATGTATAGCTTTGGCAATAACCTCCTTACCTGTGCCGGTTTCACCCGTAATAGAAACATTGATATTTGTACGTGATGCTTTTTCCAGCAGGGCAAATATCTTTACCAGGGGAGGGCTGTTGCCTTTGATAGCCTTGTTGAAGTCGTATTTTTGTCCCAGTTCCTCCTTCAGATCAGCGACTTCCTTTACAAGAGATTTGTGTTCCTTGATTCGGGTAACCGCATTCCATAAGAGTTCTTTTGTATTATCATCTTTTATAAAATAATCGGATGCGCCTTTTTTGAGCAGGTCAATCGCAGTACTTACATTTTCCTGACCGCTGATAACAATAACAGGAATATCGGGATTGTACTGTTTGATTTTCTTCAGCAATTCCATGCCATTGGTATCCGGCAGCGAATAATCAATGCTGATCAGTCCTGGTTTTTTGGAAAGGTTGGCAATGCAGTCCTTACCTGTAGTATATCTATAAATTTCATGGTCGGGGTTGTGGGCCAGATGATATTCTAATATCTCTCCATACCAAGGATCATCTTCAACTATAAAAATACGGAATTGTCCCATGTGGTGGAATTTTTCTATAAAAATACCAAAATAATCCAGTTATCAAAATTAAATTTTATAATTTGTTAAGCTGAGATCGCCATTTATGCGGGATGTATTTTCCGTATTTCGGAAAAAAAATTCCATTATTCGGATACGTAAAATAATTTAAGATATTTAAAAAATTGTTTTTCAATTTTTTAGGTACATGGCATGAAATTGGTTATAGAAGTTTTGAAATAAAAGTAATGACTAAGGCGAAGGATCTAAAATTCTTTATTGTTTTCAAAGATGCATTCTCCAGAATGCTCTATCAGCAGTACCTACTTAATCTAGGGTACAAAAATTTTGTGCTGATGGAGTCATCGGAGGATTGCTTCAACAAAATGGACCTGGAGCCAGATATCATTTTCATGGATTTTGATTTGCATCCCCATGATGGACTGGAGATGGTTAAGAAAATGAAATTATTGAATCCTGAAGTACATATTCTTATTATTTCGTGCCCCAAAGGTAAGCAAATGGTATTGGAAGCGCTAAAACATGGCGTATCTGATTACATCATTAAAGGCGATAATGACCTGGAGATGATTCGTAGCGCTGTAGGTAAAATTGTAACAAAGAGAATCAATGTTAATAGTTACAGGACTGTATAATTATGCTATTTCTTCTTTTCTGCCATTTGATGATAGTGTAGTGTTTTCCCTATTTTGTTTAGTGCTTAATAAATCATCCATCCTTCCCCGATATTTTTCCTGGTTGTCGTTGAGTTAATATTTTCTGCTTCTTTAGTTCCATGACTAAAGGTGGTGGGAATTTTTATGCCTTTTATTTTTGGGTGATACTTGATCCGCTTTGGAAGAATTTTTTCCATTCAGATTATTTAAAAAGAAAGACCCCGGCGGAAGCCAGGGTCTCACTAAAAAAGTACATCTAAATATTATTGCCTTTGAATCCGGAATCTGAAAGCTTTATCCTGGCCGGCCTGGCTCAGGTGGATAATATAAATTCCATCAGCGATATTGTTTAATTCAATGGTTTTATTCAGTTCATTTTGATTTACTGCGATGTCACCTTTGCTGATCACCTGACCGAGCAGATTGGTAACCTCATAAGATACATCCTGGCTATTCTGAACCGATCCCCTGAGCGTAAAAGTGCCGGAATTAGGGTTAGGGAACAGGCCAATTGCAGATAGCGCTGCAGAGATGCTGGTTACGCCAACATTACTTTCGGCTATCAGCATATTGCTGGTAGCAACAGAATCAGGCACGGGGCACAACATGGTGCTGGTAACAGTAAGCGTAATGGTATCGGGAGCGTTAACAGCGGGAAGAACAAACGTAGTATTTGTTGCGCCGGCTACTGCTACATTGTTCTTTTTCCACTGGTATTTAGGGCCGGTGCCTGCACCGTAAACAGTAGATGTAAATGTTACGGTGCTGCCTGGTGTAACATGCAAACCCGGTGAAGCAGAGATGTAAACAAGCGGAGTATTTGCGATTACATTCATTTTTACCTTATTGCTGGTATCGTTGGCCGGCAGCGGGCAAACAACATTGCTGTTGACAACGCAATAAACGACCTGACCGTCGGTAAGAGTGGCCGTGGACCATGTACTGCTTATGGCACCAACCACAGGGGAAGAACCTGTATACCACTGGTATGCAGGAGCTGTACCGCCATTAAGAACAGACGAAGTGAAATTAACCATTGTACCAAAGCAGATAGTATCGCCACCGGTAGCAGGAGTATACCCAGGGCTTGCAGTGACTGTAGTGGCAACAGGTATAGTAGGGTGTACCAGTACCACATCGGAGCGTTGCGCAGATGTACAACCTGCAAGATTATCGGACACATAATAGGTGCCGGCATTTGCGGCTGTTACGCCAGTAATTACAGGATTCTGCAGTGTAGAAGTAAAGCCAGCAGGACCAGTCCAGCTCCAGGTAATGCCGGGTGCTGTTGTGTCGGGAGAGGCGGTGAGTGATAATGTACTGCCAAGGCAGGCTGCACTGAATCCTACCGAAGGAGTAGGAGGTATAGTATTGTTAACAACTACATCGGTGGTTGAAGTGATACCAGGGCAACCATTGTGAACAGCCGTAACAGAGTAGATGCCTGCCGCAGCAAGGATTACACCACCAATAGTGGGATTCTGTAAAGTAGAAGAAAAACTGTTAGGGCCTGACCAGCTCCAGCTTGAAACAACATAAGGAGCCGTATCAAACAGGTTGATAGTACCACCAACGCAAACCGGAGTATTAGAAGTAGCAGTAGAAGCAACCATGGATGATACTATCTGGATATTAAGATAATCATCGGGAGAAACAAAACCCGGATTGCTGGCAAGAATACGGATACGGTAACCTGTACCTGGCCCTACGGCCGGTAATGTACAGGGAACGGATCCGGAAGCAGTTGCCGCAATAGTACCTATAGTAACCGGGGCTGCAAAACTACCTGAACTGTTTGACATCTGAACAGTGAATACATTGCCCGGAGCGAAGCTGGCTCCTGCAGGAAAAACCGTATAATTAACGTTGAGCGAGCCCCCGCTGCAGACAATAGTATCGGTATAAGGCTGAGGGATAATAACAAATGTATCGACTTTGTATTTCGCAACAAATCCATCATAAATGCCACCTGAGTTGGCCACCTGCTGTGCGCCAACGGTAGAAAGTCCGCCAGAACCATAATTACCGGCGCTGCTGGTGTATCCTGCGACAGTCAACCGGCCTAAGGGATCGCATGCAACACCGTTGGCATAATCATAAAACAAACCACCGAAATAGGTATTCCAGAGCAACTGACCAAGAGGGTTAATTTTGACAAGGTAAGCATCGTAATCGCCACCCAAAGCAGCCTGCGTGCTGTTGGTTGTTGCAATACCAGAAGTGCTGAATGTACCACCACCCACTACAATATTTTTATTGAGGTCGAAGCATACTGCCTGTCCATAATCAATAGCCGGACCGCCGAAATAAGATCCCCACTGGAATGTACCGTTATTTGAAAAATAGCCAATGAATGCATCCTGAATGCCACCATAGGTTGATTGGAAAGCCCTGGCTGAAGCAATATTGTTGGGGCTTGTCGTATTTCCGACAATGGCAATGTTTCCCAGACCATCGCAAGCAACAGCGTTGCCCTGCTCATTGCCGGTGCCCCCATAATAAGTTGCCCAAAGGCGTGCACCGGCAGTGCTGAAGTGTGCCAGGAACGCATCGGTTGGTCCGCTGATAGTTGTTTTATAAGCGCCGGCTGTAAACATGCCGCCGGCACTGCTTGTGGTACCGATAATATTCACATTACCCAATGGGTCGCAGGCGATGCCAATACCGGAATCCTGAGCAGAACCACCGTAATAGGTAGACCATTGAATGTTGCCTGCTGATGAGAATTTTGAAATGAAAGCGTCCTTTGAACCGCTAAGCGCAGTTTGATAAGCGCCGGCAGTTGCAACCTGTGTAGCAGACGAAGTTTGACCTGTAACATAAACACTGGTTCCTGCGGCATCAACAGCAATGCCATTGATGTAATCGTTGCCTGCACCACCCCAGAAAGTGCTCCAGGTGCGGGTTCCGGCATTATTGAATTTAATAATGAAGCCATCGAAAGCGCCATTGTTATTGCCGTGGTAAGCACCAAAGGTAGAAAATGAATTGGGGCCGGTCTGGGGTGAGTTGGTATTTCCTGCGACATATATATTGGTACCTCCACCTGCATTATCGAGCGCAATGCAATTAGCCTGATCCGAATTGGCGCCACCGAAGTAGGTAGCGTATTGAAGCGCCCCTGCAGCCGAATATTTAGCCATAAACATATCATAAGCGCCACCGGCATTTGCTGTTTTGAAAGCGCCTACAGTTGCGATGCCTGCATTGCTGGAAGTAAAGCCACATACATAGGATACACTGTTTGCATCTTCCTGGATAGCCGTAACCACATCCTGGCCGGCGCCACCATAGTAAGTGCTCCAGGAAAGATATGGATCGATAGTAACAGAACCGGTATAATTTCCGGTTTCGAAACTAACAATGTTTTTGTTGAGTTTAAAAGATGAAGCAACTGCCTTACCAGTAAGGGTTTCATATGCATAAGGCGTTTTTTCTTCGATCTTTCCCATTGGGGTAGTGGCAACAAGACCGCCATCCTTGCTGATCTGCAAATTTGTTGCGCCACCATAAGCCACCTTAATATCATTAACATTGCCGCCCGGACGAACCACAAAGTCGTACTCCACCTTGCTGTCTTTAACATAGATAACCCAGTCGATGGAAGGGTATACATTTTTGTAGGTTATCTTATTGTAAGAACTGGCTGAAACGCCTTCTTTAGCGGCATAAGACAAGTAATAATTTTCGTAATATTCCTGTTTTTCAGAGGCTTCAACCATAGCCATTTTATTGGCACCGAGGAGTGTGACATCCATGCGGTAGAAAGACAAATCTGTACCTGAACCTTCATTTTTTCTGAACTGATAGTGCAGTTGGCCATTGCCTACAAAGAGGTTCATGCCCGGGGCCGATAATTTATACTGGACGTCGTGCCTGGTATTATTGTTCTGATCCAGAATCTGGCCCTTGTTTTCAATAAAGCAAAGCGGTTTCCTCAATCCACCGGTTTCAGTAGTTTGTTGTTTGTCTTTTGCTGTTACTGAAAGGGACAGGATACAACATAATACAAGAAAACAGCATTTTGTACCATTTAAATACATACACTATAGTTTTATTAGTTATTTATACAGACTGCAAAGTAAGAATTATATCAGAATTTATGAAGTTTTTATTATTCGGCGGTCTGCAAGGCCTTCAGTAGGGGGTATTTGTTCATTTTTGCGGGAAAAGAGCAAGCTATCAGACAACCTTCATTTTCGGGAATATTTCTTCAACTGACCACTTCAATTGTCATTTTCCTTTCATGGATATCAATGGTATCAATAGATATCCATAAATAGGGAACAGGTAGTAGTTCGATAGCTTTTTCAGGCCATTCAATAAAACATAAGGCTCCGCCCTTAATGGCAACATCCAGACAATCTTCCATACCTGCATTAATAGCATCGGCGGCATCTTTGAGGCGATACCAGTCCATATGATAAATTATTTTATCCTGTTGGGCGGATGCAGTATAATGGTATTCATTTATCAAGGCAAAAGTGGGGCTGCTGACAGCATCTTCTACCTGAAGTAAATCGCATATGTGATGAATAAATGTTGTTTTTCCTGCTCCCATCTCGCCGCTGAAAGCAAAAACGGTATAGCCTGATGTTGCCTCGATGAAGCGACCCGCTGCCTGCCGGATTTCGTGAAGCGAATAAGATATCTGAAATAATGTAGTACGCATTTATTATGCTAAATTAAGTTGCATTGGCAGATTGGCAAACAAGTTTTTTTTATTAAAGACAAAATTGTAATTTGTGGGGTCGAAATTTGGTAATTTTATAATTGTATTTCATTAACAAAAAAATATTGGAAGCTTAAAATCAAAGTATGAAGCAAATTTTTACCTCATTAATAATGTGTGCCGGGATATTGGGCGCCACCGTAAGTAATGCCACGAATTTCTGGCATAAAGAAAATCCGGCAAATGCACCTCAGCAATTGCAGGTAATGCATCCTACACAATTTCTGGTGTATACTGTAGATGATGCAGCCATGAAACTACAGTTGTGGAATGTTTCTTCAGATCCGGCAGAAGGAATTATTATTGCTCTGCCCTTGCCAAACGGAACATACCGGGATTTTAAAGTTTGGTCATCATCATTGATGCCGGATGAACTGGCTGCAAAATATCCGGGGATAAAGTCTTTTACAGGTTTTGCTGTTGACAACCCCACAGTAACTGCTAAACTGGATTATACATTATTTGGCTTTGACGCCATGATCTATGATGGTGAAAACACCTCATTTATTGATCCTTATGACAACTATAGCGACGGATTTTATATGGTGCATTACAAGCGTTATGAGACCAGGGAATTAAGCGCCAGGATGAAGTGCGAGGTGGGTACTGATCATACCATCGAGCCGGTAATGCAAAAGGTAGATGCTGATCTGGAAAACAGTCAGAAAAAAATGGCAGCCAAAACCACCAATGGCTGGACCTTGCGTACGTATAACCTTGCGCTATGTGCCGACCATTTCTATTGTCAGGCGGCCACCGGACTTTCATCGCCAACCATAGCACAGGCATTAAGCAAAATGACGATCTCCATGAACAGGATCAACGGAGTATATAATCGTGAGTTCTCGGTACAGATGAACTTTGTAACCAAGGAGGACACCCTGATATGGCCTACAAATACTGGTAGTGTAAATGGTAGTGATCCGTTTAATACAATTGATGCCAATGCATCGGCCTGCCTTACCGCGAACCAGACACAATGTAACAACAGGATAGGAAGTGCGAATTATAATGTGGGCCATGTATTTACCACGGGTGGTGGCGGACTGTCAAGCCTGGGAGTAGTTTGCAACAATACACAAAAGGCACAGAGTGTAACCGGTAGCCCTACACCAACAGGTGATGGCTATGATATAGATTATGTAGCGCATGAGATGGGCCATGAATTTGGAGCGAATCATACCTTTAACAATGGATCGGACGGTAGTTGTGGTGGAGGAAACAGGGTAGGCAGTGTGGCTTATGAGCCAGGCAGTGGTTCCACCATTATGGCTTATGCCGGCATATGCTCGCCCGATGACCTTTCGATGCACAGCGATGCCTACTTTCATGCGGCCAGCCTTACTGAGATAGTGACCAAACTGAACGGAAGTGAGAATGCCTGTGCTGTAAGTACGGCTACAAGTAATAAACTGGTAAGCCTTGCAACATTTTCAACATCTTATGCCATACCTTACAAGACACCATTTGAGCTTATTGCCCCAACAGCAGTAGACTCGGTAGCTGATACCTTAACCACTTACTGCTGGGAGCAGTATAATAAGGCGGGTGCTGCGCGATTAGTAAATACTTTTGTAACCGGGCCAATATTCCGTTCGTATAATCCTACAACCAGTACGATACGCGTGTTCCCAAAAGTAAGCATGGTAATGGCAGGTACATTAAGTGATGCCGGTGTAGAAGGCGCACAAGGAGAGAAAGCGCCGGATACCGCACGTTATCTTACATTTAAGCTAACTGTAAGAGACATACTGAACGGGAATGGTTGCATCCTCTTCGCTGATGATACCATACATATCAATGCAGTAAGTACCGGATCGGCTAATGGTTATGCAGGATTTAAAGTTACCAGCCAGAGTACTGCAGGTATTACTTATGTTGAGGGAACCACACAAACTGTTACATGGAACGTAGTAGGAACTAATGCTGCTCCTGTCAGCGCAGCCAATGTTGATATATACATGTCGGTAGATGGTGGTAATACATGGCCTTATAACCTGGGTAATTTCCCCAATAATGGCACGGCAAGTGTTACCATACCCACTGTAACAGCCGCATCACCCACTTCACGCTTTAAAGTTAAAGGTTCAGGAAATGTTTTCTTTAATGTTAACGGGCATAATTTCACTGTTGCTACTGGTAGCCCTTCTTTGGATTTAAAAGGTGGCAATATGGAAGCAGGGGACATAACTGTTTTCCCAAATCCTGCCAGCGATATGATCCATATATCTACGCTGAGTGGTAACTATTCGGTGATTATTTATAATGCAGTTGGCCAGACCTTGTATCATGGCACTGTAAATGGTATGGATGCCATCCAGGCAGGATCATGGGCCAGAGGGTTGTATTATGCACGGTTCAGGAATGAGGATAGCGGTACTGTTACCGTTAAGCCTGTTGTACTGGAATAAAAACTTAAGTTCAAATTGATTAACAGCATATGATATCGCTATCATGTGCTGTTTTTATTTAAGGAAAAGGAATAGGGTCAGCATCTTGTGGTATTACGCTGCCTGATCTTTTTGATATTCATGAAGTGAGTAATGATGAGTCCGGCTGAAGCAAAATAGGCCATCCAGTGAAGTAATGAAGAGAAAACAATAGAGATCATCAATACAACCCAGAATATCCAGAGGAAGATTTTGATGATTTTAAATGGGGTATGACCGGCAGAATGAGATACTGCAGTAAAACTAATGACCATAAAGACATAGTCCATTAGCTCCCACCAGGCAGGCAGGGAAACGGTGCGATGCTGCTGGGCCCATGATACTTTTACCAGGAACAGTACAGGCACGATAAGGCAGTGTATTGAGCACAATACAGCGCTGACTATCCCTATCTTATCCGACTTCACATCTGCATTCTGGTCCATTCCGTTAAATACAACTGAGTTGCAAATGTAAGAAAAAATATAAACGCAACTGTATTGCATTTGTGTTAACTTTGCGCTGTAAAGCAGTTAAATGGATTTTGCGCATCAAATACGTGAAAAGGGATTGAAGGCAACACCTTCGAGGCTGAATGTTATTAAAATACTAGGTGCAGATAACCAGGCATATGCCCATTCGGAACTTGAGCTGATATTTAAGGACATGGACCGGGTGACGCTGTACCGTGTGCTGAATGATTTTGAGGATGCAGGTCTTGTACATAAAATTGTTGATCCATCGGGGGTTACCCGTTTTGCGTTGTGCAAACATACGTGCCCCGATGAACACCATGTAGATGAGCATGTGCATTTTATTTGCCAAAATTGCCAGAAGGTATTTTGCCTTGACCAGATACATGCACCACATTTTGTGTTGCCGGCGGGTTTTGCAGCCAGGAGCATACAAACCTTGGTTTCAGGGCTGTGTAAAAGCTGTAGTGCGGCTTGAGTAAAATGTATTGAAAGAAGGATTTTTGATTAGGGTGTCTTAATATTGCAGTAATATTTAATTGTAAGCGCTGAAGTGAAATACAGTTTTGCGAAGTATTTATTGGTGGTTTGGTTCTCCTTCCTGCTGCTTCTTGGTAATACACCAATGGAGTTTGTACATCTTTTTGCCAACCATAAGGACACAATACACCACGAGCAAAAAGGGATGTGCATTGAAAAGAAGCATCATCATTGTGCTTTTCTATCCTTGACACTTACCTCATTTATAAATGATTATTCCATTGACTTTGCCCGGTTTGAGCCTTATGAATTTGTCATCAGGCATTACCCCGTAAATGACGTTTATGCCTGTCATTATACTTTTTCCACTTCCCTGAGAGGCCCGCCTGCAGCCTGAATAGAACATTGCTGAAACATATTGCCTGAGGCCATGCTGCTGCTTGTCAGCAAGATTGGTCTATTCGGGCTATTATTTAATATTATTAAATTTCTAATTCATGTACAGGTATTATATTGTATTTATTATTTCAACCCTCCTTTCATTTATTGCAAAAGCCGAAGGTACAGGCAATGGTGTATTAACCGGCATTGTGCGTGATATTGATGGTAAATTAATAGAGGGAGCAGTGGTGGAAGTGCCCGACCTTAAGACGGGTACGGTAACCGATAGCGCGGGGCACTACCGTATTGAGAATGTGCCATCCGGAAAATATGTAGTAGTGGTAAGCATGCTGAGCTATGCAAAAACTACTATAACCATAACTATTGATGGTGAGGTACACCATGATTTTTTATTGAATGAAAGCGCGATTGAAAGCAAGGAAGTAGTTATAACCGGGCAAACGAAAGCCACTGAAATCAACCGCAGCCCGGTGCCGGTGGTAGCCATCAACAACCAGTTTCTGCGAACCAATGTAAGCTCGAATATCATTGATGCCCTGACAAGTGTACCGGGGGTTTCGGCAGTTTCAACCGGGCCTAACATATCGAAGCCATTCATAAGGGGGCTGGGGTACAACAGGGTTTTGACACTTTTTGACGGCATGCGCCAGGAAGGGCAACAGTGGGGTGATGAACACGGGATTGAGGTAGATGAATATGGAATAGACCGTGTGGAACTGGTAAAAGGCCCGTCGAGTCTTATCTATGGTTCGGACGCGCTGGCAGGTGTAGTCAACCTCATACCTACTCCTCATGCCGCAGATGGGAAGATAATAGGTGAAGTGACCGGTGAATACCAGATGAACAATAACCTGCTGGGCGGCAGTGGTATGATGACCGGCAACCAGAAAGGGTTTTACTGGATAGGCCGTGTATCGCACAAGCAGGGCATGGACTACCGTAATCCGGTAGATGGCAAGGTATATGGTACCAACTTCAATGAAACAGATGCGGGCGCATCATTCGGAATAAACAAAAGCTGGGGATTTACCCATCTTGATCTGAGCCTGTTCAACGATCTGCAGGCAATACCAGATGGCAGCAGGGACTCGGCTACACGGCAATTCACGAAGCAAATAACTGAGGCAGATCTTTCCAGGCCTGTGGTAAGCAATAAGGAACTCAACAGTTATACCTTGCCTGATCTGCACCAGCATGTACAGCATTACCGGGCATTGCTCTCCAATAATTTTAATACTGGCAGTGGTGTACTTGTGGTTAATGCCGGTTTTGAAAGCAGCAGCCGCAGGGAATTCAGTCATCCGGAGGCAATATCTATACCCGGTCTATACCTGCAAATGAATACCTATACCTATGATGTGAAATACCACCTGAACAGTATAGCACATTGGGACATTTCGGCAGGGGTAAACGGCATGTACCAGGTAAATGATGTTACCAGGGGAACAGATTTTATAATACCCTCCTATCATCAATTTGATATCGGGCCATTTGTAGTGATCAAGAAAAATTTCAGGAAGCTTGATGTTGCGGGAGGTATCCGGTACGACAACCGGTTATTTCATAATTCATCCTTGTATACCAATACCAACCCGGCTACAGGTTTTGATATGCCGGTGGGTGGTAGTTCGGCAGGAGCCACACAGGTGTTCAGCAACTTTGATCACACGTTCACAGGTGTGACTTATAGCCTGGGTATGACTTATATCTTCTCGAAGGCATTTGCAGTGAAAGGGAATCTGGCTAGGGGATTCAGGGCTCCCAATATAGTGGAGATCTCATCGAACGGGGTGCATCCGGGTACTAATACCTACCAGATGGGCAACCCGGATTTCAAGCCGGAATTCAGCCTGCAGGAGGATATAGGTGCAGAGTTCACTTCTCCGCACGTTTCGGTAAATATATCGGTGTTTAACAATGATATCACGGGTTACATTTATAATCAGGGGCTGGATACTGTGATAGTACCCGGCAAACAAACCTTCAGGTATATGGCTGGGAATGCAAGGCTGTATGGTGGTGAAGCAAGCATAGATATACATCCGCATCCGCTCGACTGGCTGCATTTTGAGAACAGCATATCGCTTGTGTATGCCATGAATGAAGGAGAGGGTGGCGTAAGGGTTACCGACAGCAACAAGTACCTGCCTTTTATTCCGCCGGTGCATGTCATATCGGAGCTCAGGGCCAATTTTAAGCACCCGGCGAGGCACATTGCCAATACATTTATTAAAGTGCAGGCCGCTATTTATGCACGCCAGGACAGGATTTACCTGGCCAATAATTCGGAAACACAAACTCCTGGTTATACGTTGATCAATGCAGGCGCAGGTGGTGATGTAACCAATAAAGCAGGCAAGGTATTGTTCAACATAGGGATCTTTGGCAACAATATTTTTGACGTGGCCTATGAAGACCATATGAGCAGGCTTAAATATTTTGAGCCTTATCCGGGTGATCCGAGAGGGAATACGGGCATTTACAGTATGGGAAGAAATTTAGGAATAAAACTATCGGTGCCCTTTTCGGTGAAATAGAAAAAACTGTCATGTGCAGGTAAGGAACTTATGTTGTCAACGTTCCTAAAGGATTTTCAGGCATTCGATTTTTTATATTTACTGTATTAATTTTGTATTTTACATTCTCTATGAATTTTATGCTGTAATACAATGCGGCACATCACGTTTTAATATAACCTAATGAACGGATTTGGCAGGTCACTATTGTTGTGTTTTTTATTTTTTATTCCTTTTATAACCTATGCCGGCAGCAACTGGTGGAAGATTTCAGCTACCCGGGCAGGCAATTCACTGCATCCTTCGGTCAGGGACAAGGCGCGGGTATTTGTTTTGCAGGAAGATGGACTGAAGGGTCAACTCCTGGGATTGCAAAAGTCAACAACAAATTTTGAGGTCGTCGACCTTCCGCTTGCTGATGGATCAATGCGCAGCTTCAAGGTTTGGGAGACTCCGATGATGGAGGATGGACTGGCCGCAAAATATCCGCAGATAAGAACCTTTACCGGTATAGCGACGGATAACCCGAATATTACTGCCAAGCTGGACTTTACTGTGTACGGGTTCCATGCTGTAATATATGATGGGCATGATATTTCGCTTACCGATCCGGCAGGTGCCGGGCTGGAAGGTTATTATACCGTGCATTATAAAAAAGACGAGAGAAGGGAGCCTGAAGAACAAATGGTATGCTCATTGATTCAAAAAAACAGGCAGGATCAGGTACCTGCCGACATGGATGTAACGAGGAAGGCCGCATACAGGGTAAGCAATGGAATAGATTTCAGGTCTTACAGACTGGCTTTGGCTTGTGATAACCATTATGCAAGCACTGTGACTGGCTCTACCAGTCCGACTATTGCTATGGTGCTGAGCAAGATGGTTACGACAATGAACAGGGTGAACGGTGTTTATGAGCGGGAGTTCTCTGTAAATATGAGATTTGTGGATCATGAGGATACACTTATCTGGACATCTGCAACCGGTGGGCCAAATGGAGATGATCCTTTTGAGATAGCCCAGGGTAATGCACAAGCCTGTGTTGGTCTGAATCAGGTAGCATGCGATACCCGGATAGGGGTAGCCAATTATGATATGGGGCATGTATTCACGGCCGGTACCGCGGGTTTATCACAGATCGGTGTAATATGCCATGCCGGGATGAAAGCCATGAGTGTAACCGGGCAACCGCAGCCATGGGGTGATGGATTTGATATTGACTTTGTGGCGCATGAGATGGGTCATGAATTTGGAGCAGACCATACTTATAATAATTCGTTGGACGGTAGCTGCAAAGGGAATGATGTCCCAGGGATAGATTTTGAGCCGGGTAGCGGTTCTACCATTATGGCCTATGCAGGCATATGTTCGCCCGACAACCTGCAGCCGCACAGTGACGACTATTTTCATGCTATTAACCTGATACAAATCAATTCTATTCTTACCACAACCGGCGATGTTTGCCCGTTGAAGGTAGCAACCTTAAACAATCCCGCAACCTTATCGCATTTCTCGGCCAGTTATTATATCCCGTTACTTACTCCATTTGAATTAACATCGCCCATCGCAACAAATACCGCTATTGATACCTCAGTAACCTACTGCTGGGAGCAATGGAATATAGGGGATATAGGTAAACGGTTTAAGAACACCCATACGGGTGGTCCCATCTTCCGGTCTTTTCTTCCTGGCAAATCGCCTACCCGTGTGTTTCCGAATATGACCATGGTATTGGCAGACAGCCTGAGCAATGCAGGGACAAACAATGCCGAAGGTGAAAAAGTGCCTGACTCAGCGCGTTTTCTTACTTTCAAACTTACAGTAAGGAATATTTATAGCGGCAAGGGTTGTTTCCTTATTCCTGATGATACGATTCATCTTGATGTAATCAATACGGTTGAAGGGTTCAGGGTAACCAGCCAGAGTTATGCAGGCAATATATACCCCGGAAATAATCTGATGAGGGTGACCTGGAATATTGCCAAAACAACGGA
Source organism: uncultured Bacteroidota bacterium (assembly GCA_903903635.1). Taxonomy (GTDB): domain Bacteria; phylum Bacteroidota; class Bacteroidia; order Chitinophagales; family Chitinophagaceae; genus Nemorincola. The sequence goes on along the minus strand of CAIUZK010000181.1, from coordinate 14,353 downwards.
AGCTCCTATCTCGTGCGACAGTGTGGGAATTTATATTTCGGATGATGGCGGATATAACTGGCCTTTCTTTTTGGGTAATCATGCCAATACAGGGGAAGCGAACGTAGTACTGCCCAATGAAGATACCACAATAACAAGGGCCCGTGTAAAAGTGAAAGGCGCCGGTAATGTATTCTTTAATGTAAACAAAGGAGATTTCTCAATTTACCACAGCGATTTGCCTTTTTCTGAAATATCGGTATTCCCGTCTCCGGTACACAATACATTGCGCATATATACCGGAAGTCAGGGTAAGCAGGAGTTTGCAATTTATAATGCTTTAGGCCAGAGGATGCTTACAGGTGAAGCAGACGGGCAATTGGATATACCTGTATTCTATTGGGCCAGGGGTGTATACTTTATCAGGTTTGTAAGTGGGAAAGGTCACTTTGCCAGAAAATTTGTTGTTCAGTAGTCAGTAAATTGCGGCATAATTTTTGCTGTATGTTGTTTTAGTAATTAAACTTAATCGGGTACTTGTTCCTTTAGATTCGTTGCGGGGAAGTAATTTATTTCAAATAAGGTTTAGCGGTTGGCAGGAAAATGTACATTATCTATTATTGCAAACCGGAGCGCATCTGTATTTGTAGTTGTTAAAGAATCAGGGTTATTTAATCGAAAAAATGTTTCAGATATGATGAAGTTGGTACTTAAAATGAATTTATTGGTGGCCATGCTGATGCCCTCATTAAGTTATGCCGGTAATTTATGGCAACAGGTTCCGTTGGAAAAAGTGCCTCAAAATATACAGTTGATGCATCCCGCAAATTTCAAGGTATATACCCTTGAAGAAACGACATTGCGGTTGCAGCTCTTTTCATTGGGCAGCAAGCCGGAGGATGGGATTATAATTACCTTGCCGCTGCCTGATGGGGGAACCAGGGATTTCAGAGTTTGGCAATGCGCTATGATGCCGGACCAGTTAGGGGCTCAATTTCCCGACATAAGAACATTTTCGGCTGAGGCGGTTAATAACCATTCAGTTACGGCCAAGCTGGACTTTACGCTTTATGGTTTTCACGCCATGATATTCGATGGTTCAAATACTTCATTCATTGACCCATATGACAACTACCATGACGGGTTTTACATGGTGCATTACAAGAGGGATGAAACCAGACCATTGGCCGAAAGGATGAAATGCGAAGTGAAACGACATGATGAAAAGGTGACCAGCGAAAATGTACCCGCAGGGCAGGTCATGGAAATGGAGCAAACACGGTTGCCCAAGATGGCCTTTAAAACCGTGAACGGTTCGCAATTACGGACATACAGGCTTGCACTGGCCTGCGATTATTTGTATGCAGTTGCGGCGACAGGTTTGCCCACCCCCACTGTTGCTCAAACCCTGAGTAAAATGACAACGACCATGAACAGGATCAATGGCGTTTATGAGCGGGAATTTTCGGTGCATATGAACTTTTGTACCAATGAGACCGCTTTGATTTTTACATCGGCTACCGGTGACCCGTATTATCTGGATAACAATAATGCAGGTTTTCTGCTAACAGATAACCAAAAAGAATGCGACTCTGTAATAGGAAATGCCAACTATGATCTTGGGCATGTGTTTACCACCGGATCCGGAGGGCTATCGTTACAGGGCTTTGTTTGCCAGGCGGGTTTTAAAGCACAGAGCACAACAGGCGGGCTCCCCGTTACAGGCGATGGTTTTGATATAGATTATGTAGCGCATGAAATGGGCCATTTATTTGGCGCTGATCATAGTTTTAATAATGGCACAGATGGTAGCTGCGGAGGCGGGAATATGAATCAACCGACAGCCTATGAACCGGGAAGCGGTTCTACCATTATGGCCTATGCAGGTATATGCAGTCCGGATGACATACAGATGCATAGTGATGCTTATTTTCATGCCATCAGTCACCAGCAGATTTATGACTACCTGACAATAGGCGGTGGTGATGCCTGTGCCACAAAAAACAGTACCGGAAACAAGCTGGTGAGTTACGCGCCTTTCAATGCCACTTATTCAATACCCTATCTTACGCCTTTTGAACTGGATGCACCTGTAATAACAGATTCGGTAGCCGACTCTGCCAATTTGTATTGCTGGGAAGAATGGGACCTGCCCTCGGCCAGTGCAGCAGGCGAGCGGTTAATAAATACCCACCTTTCCGGGCCATTATTCAGGTCGTATAGCCCTACTGCTACCAGCCGCAGAATATTTCCGAAAATGATGAATGTGTTGTCCGGAACTTTAAATGATGCCGGTAATGAAGGAGCCGAAGGGGAGAAGGTACCTGATGTGGCGAGGGTGATGAATTTCAATTGTACTTTCAGGGATATCTACAACAATATGGGATGTATAACTATACCCGATGACAAAATTACACTTAATGCTATTAATACAGGTACCGGCTTTAAGGTTACCAGCCAGGATATTCCAGGGCTTAACTTTACCGGGCATACAGCACAAACAGTAACCTGGGATGTTGTGGGTACAGATGCCGGAACCATCAACTGTGCCAATGTAGATATATTTATGGCTACAGATGGCGGCTATGACTGGCACTATCATGTAGGTACATTCCCCAATACGGGCACAGCATCGATAACTATGCCTAATCCGGGAATTACTTACAGCACCTGCAGATTTAAGGTGAAGGGTGTCGGCAATGTTTTCTTTAATGTAAACGCAAGCAACTTTACTGTAAATTATGACCCGTCCTTCCCCATTAGTACCGGGGTTTCGACTATTGCTTCGATATCTGGTGGTGTAAATATATTTCCTAATCCGGCTACCAGCCTGTTGCATTTTTCAGCAGCGAGCCTGGTGGAGATCACTGTGTTCAATACATTAGGGCAGAGTGTGTGGCATGGACAATTTAACGGTCAGAAGGAAATACCGGTAGCTGACTGGGCCAGGGGAATCTATTATGTTCAGATATTGGACGGGAATAATGAGCGTGCAGTAAAACGTTTTGTGCTGGAATAATAGTTTTTATTCGGCATTTTTATCTTTGGTAACAGGGCCTGGGAATGCACAACGCCCTTATTGATAATGGAAAAGGAATTGAAATAATGAGTACGGTTGACAATAGTATCCTGGGATTAAAAATGCCTACCGACCCACGTTGGACCGATCTGGCAGCCATCTCACTGGAGGAAATACTTACGGATCATGCATTTTGCGAGCAGAAAGCCGCAACACAATGTATATCGCTGATACAACGGTATGCCGATAAAGAAGACCTCGTAAATGCACTTTCTCCAATAGTAACCGAAGAGTGGGGGCATTTCAGGATGGTATGGGCTGAAATGAAGAAACGCGGCTACAAACTGGGCCGCCAGCGCAAGGATGATTATGTGAACCTCTTGCTGCAACATGAACCCAAAAACGTGCCGGGAACTGAAAAGCTATTGCATAAGCTGATGATAGGCGCCATGATAGAGGCGCGCAGTTGCGAGCGGTTCAGGTTATTGTCGGAGCATCTTCCGGAGAAGGGCCTTCGCAGTTTCTATTATAAATTCATGGTGTCGGAGGCGGGGCATTACAGATTATTCATAGACCTCGCCGAGCAATACTACCCGGTAGAAAAAGTGCGTGCCGCATGGGCGCAGTGGCTGAAAATAGAAACAGAGGTATTGCAGCTACTTGTACCCAGGGGCGACAGGATGCACTAAGGGCATGTAAGAAAATAAAGGTTATTTTTTATCTTGTTCTTTTCCATTTTTGCTTCGTTGTAAAAGTCTTTAATAGCTCACTATTCGCAGATTTTACGCCTTGCAAAACATGCCTTCGCTAAAGCTATGGCAGTTAATAAAAGAAAAATAACTGTGTCAATATGGTGGAACTTATTTCGTCAACGTTCCTAACAGTCCTGTTTTTTATACAATAATGCAGAATGACCGCTTTTTGATTTTGAAAAGAGATTATATTTGAGCATCCGAATTATGAGATTTTCCCTTTTAAAAACTGCCTTATCCGCATTGCTGATGGTAATGTGCATTCATGCAAATGCTCAGGATGGGCAGCAGTGGGCAGGTTTGGGCATAGAAGCCAATGTGTTTACCGGTAAGGTAATCAAGCACACTGCAAAATTTCATTTGCCTGTACCTGATCTTTCTACGGGAGCGGATGTTAACTTTCAATGGAAAACATACGGACGCAAAGAGTGGCATCAGCGGCGCAGATTCCCGATACTGGGGCTGGGGTTTACTTATACCAACTATGGTCTTGATTCCATTTACGGACGATGTTTCAGTTTGTATCCCAATATAGTAATCCCCCTTATAAGTGGCAGGCACGTGGAGTGGACATTGCGTATCGGCGATGGAATCGGGTATGTTACCCGCGATTATTCGAGACTGCATCCTTTTGATACCATGAACAATGCCATAGGCAGCAAAATAAACGATTACGGCTCTTTTATTATGGATCTCCGCTACCATGTGAATATGCATTGGGATGTGCAGGCCGGGCTGAATTTCACACATATTTCGGATGCATCCTACCACCAGCCCAACCTGGGAGTGAACCTGGCTGGTTACCACCTGGGTGTCAAGTATTTTCCTGTATCAGCCAATCCAAAACGGATTGCACGCGAACTGAAGCATTTACCAAACAGGTGGCTGGTTGAAGGAAGGCTAACTATAGCCTATGACGCTTCGAACGCGCCACTCGGGCCTGCTTATCCGGTATATCTGGCCAGCCTGTATACCAGCAGACGATGGATCAATAAGAATAAATTCTTTGGCGGCATAGATTACTCTTACCATACCAATATTTACGCCTATCTGCGCAATAATATGGGGTTTGTACCAGCAGGTACCGAGGCAACCCAATCGTATAAGAGTGCAGTATTTGCAGGCAATGAATTTCTGCTGGGCAGGGTAGGTGTTGTGCTTCAGGTGGGGGCTTACATACACCAGGCATTTCTCACACAGGGAAAGTTATATGAGAAACTTGGCGCCAATCTGTACCTGGTGAAAAGGGAGAAAGGACCAGTTAAGGAGCTGTTTCTGTGTGGTTTTCTTAAAACCCATTTATCGGTAGCCGAACTGGCGGAATTTGGTGTGGGGATGGGATTTTAACAGATAATACTTAATTATGAATCTGGAGCGATGGGGGAAATATAAATATGCAGGCGGCGTGGTAATAGTAATTATTGCCATCCTGGTTTATAAATTCAGGTTCCTTTCTCTGCCTTATTACTGGGATGAGGCCTGGCCTTACAGTACAGGGGTGCATATGCTGTATAATCACGGGCTGAGTTTATTACCCAATGCAGTACCGGCTTTTGTGGCACGCGGGCATCCGCTGATGTTTCATTTTCTGGCGGCCGGATGGATGAAGTTATTCGGGACCGGGTTTTATGCAGGGCATGGATATGCTTTGTTTATTTCTGTAGCCCTGATAGCAGCTGTTTTCTTATTCTGTAAAGCATTCTTTAATGAGCGTGCAGGCCTGATAGCCTGTGTTTTATTGGCCTTTCAGCCGGTATATATTGCCCAATCCGCATTTCTGATGCCAGAGGTAATGATGGCGTTGTGGACCATGCTTTGCTTTTATGCCTATTTTAAAGAACGGATGTTGCTGTTTGTAGCCTTTGCGGCGGCAATGCTGCTGACCAAGGAATCGGGTGGCGTGTTGATCATTGCGTTGGGATTTGCAGAGATCATCAATCATTTAGGGATGAAGGACAGGAGCTGGGTTTCCTTGTTCCGGAAAATGGGTTTAATTGCGTTGCCGGTGGGTATTGCTGCTATCTTTTTTGTTATTCAGAAAATTGAAAGCGGCTTTTTTCTGTATCCGTTTTACATGAATTATATGTCGTCGCAATGGATGAAAATGACATCAGACCTGCCCAGCGCAATTGCCTATCTTTTTATTTATGACGGCAGGAATGGGTTTAGTTTTTTCATGCTGCTGGCAATTGTTCTATTGTCCTATACACGGAGGCTGAAATTTGAAGCGAGGCAAAAAAGGATAATGCTGGCAATGAGCCTGTTTATTGTTCTTTACCTGTTATTCAGTTCTGTTAACTATTATATACCCCGTTATCTGATGTGCTGCTTCTCTCCATTTATTGTTATTGGAACTGTGCTGGCAGAGCGGGCATTTAATATAAAAAAAGTGTTGCTTCCGCTCATTACTACAGGGCTGGTGGCAACGAGCCTTTTCTTCTATTTACAGGTAAAGCGCAACGGGGATAAGGATTATTCGGGGGCGGTAAAAGTGGATCGTGAGGCAGTGCATTATTGTGAGCAGGAACATTTAAATGAACGCTACATACTTGCGCCATCGGTGCTGCGGATTGATTTTACGGAGCCTTATGCCGGCTACCTTACAGCGCAGCCTTTTACTCATATTGAGTCTTTATTATCGGACAAAACGGAATATTTTATTCAAACGTATGAAGAAGATGAAAACGAAGTGACACAACAGGTACAAAAACAGTGTAAGCTGGTGTTGCTGAAGAAGATAAGCATAGGACCGGAATGGTGCGAAATTTATAAAGTAGTAAGGTGAGCCGGTAACTGATTATAAGGAGGTGATGCGGAATAAGTTGCCGTTATCGCCTGCAACAAGCAGATCTCCATTTGGGCAGATGGTAATGCACCGGAGAGCGCCTGTGGTGAAGCGATCGTACTCCATCCAATGATTGCCTGCATCATCGGTGCGGAGGACGCGGCCATCATCGCACACAGCCCAGCCATTTTGGGTATCCTTAAAAGCAATACCGAGCAGATTATACCGGGGCAATGTAATGTCGTTGCCATTACGCATTCTGTCCCATTTCTCACCGCCATTGATGGTATGAAAAATGCTCCCGTTGTAGCCGCATAGCCAGATATCATTTCCATGGATATCCATTGCCGTAAAGTTGTCGCCGATGACATCCTGAAAATTCCATGTATTGCCGTTGTCTGTGGTTTTCATGACCACTCCGTAACCGATCATATAACTGGTGCGGGGGCCTCCGGCATACATGTTGTTGGCGCCGAACAGATGGCTCTGCTGGTCAATTGTTTTAAAATTGCCATCAACCCTTGTAATGGTGCTTGAACGCTGCAGTATGGAGCTTACAAAAATGCCGGTATCGTGAGCCGGGAAATAACCGCCGACATAGGAAAGCCAGTCACCAATCCGGCTCTGTTTCCAGTTTTTACCGGAGTCGGAGGAATGCAATACGTTGCCATCTACGCCGCTCAGGTAAATAGTGCCATCAGGAGAAACACCCAGACCAAAAAGCTCTTTTGGCGCATCGGGATATGAGTTTGCAGTCCAGGTGTAACCACCATCGGTTGACCTGATCACTTCTGATTGCTCAAATTCAATACCTCCTGATGCGATGCAGATATTGTTGCCTATGAAATGAATATTATTCAATCTGCAGGTAGTGTTGCTATTGAGCTGCAGCACCTTCTGCCAATGCAAAAGGTCTTTTTTGCAGGAGGTGTTGAAAAGTAGAATTGTAAGAAAAAGTAATGCTGATAACCGGCTCATAAATAAAATTGCAAAGCAATTGCTGTGCAATATAAATAAGATTGAAATAAAAAGGGTGAAAAAGGCCGTATTTGGCGGATAGGGGGAAGTATAAAACAGGAACAGGTTTAATGTTTTATGAATTTCATAGTAACCTGCACGGAGCCATTCCGGTATAATACATTGTAAAATCCGTCAGGTAGTTTGCTGATATCCGCTTCCTGTTTATTGCCGGAATTTGTAATTGCTACGTGAACCTGCTGGCCCAGGATATTGTAAATAATAACAGATCCGTCAAGGATGTTTAATCTATAGGGTTCTATGATGAGCTTGTCATGCGCGGGGTTGGGGTAGATGTTTATACCGGAATTTAAATGTATGTCGCTTACTGCTGCAGCCTCGTGGTGATAGTTGGCCCAGGCAGTGTCGGCCACTATTCTTATTTTGGCAAAGCTGGTATTTGGGCAACCTCCAGTTGAATCAGCAACAAGTTGGGCAAAAACAATTTTTTGTGAACTTCCTGCATTTAGGGTGAAATCATTACTAGCCAGTACAAAGCGCCTGTCGCCAGGATTTAAATGACACCTGCATTCACTCCATTGATTAGAATCAGATGGGTCGCCAGGATAGAAGTAATTCGTAGTTGAGGTAGAATCGTATCCCCCGCATGGCAAAGTACCTGATGTGAAATGACTGGCAATGGGTTTGCCGTCAGAAAGTATAGCACGCATAGAGTTATTATAAAAAGTATCATTAAATATACCAGTAGGGTTAGGGACAAAGAATTCATAAAAAATAAAGCTTCCTGCTGGTTTATAACTGGTCCCCGTATCGCCGGGTTGAACAATCATTGTAATGGCTGATTGAGGAGGATTGAAACCATAAGCATTTGATGGCATTCCACCGCTACATCCGTCACACCCAGTTCCGGAATAACAAATACCCATTCTCCATGTAGAGTCAAAGCCGATGTAATCATCAAAAGCATAGCCAAGGTCTATATCATCCCATTGGGCTGCTCTCATGTTAGTATAGTTATTGGCTGATTTGTTGACCATAGTATACTCATAATAAACCACGTTGTCAATCAATGTGCCGCGGCTATAGGCATAAGACATTGCATGGATCTCAACCCCGAGTGGTTTGGCATTAGTCATGTTGTGTGTTGGCCCATTATCACTGAAAACCCACCACAAAGCCTGGTCGCCTTTTATATCGGGGTATTCACCAAGCAAGGGTTCGTAAATGCCATTATAATTCAGGTCGACAAATGGGGCCATTTCGTTTGTAATCATCAGGGGCGCACCTCCATTTCCCTCGGCATGAGCATTTACTTTTCCGGGCCAGGTAAGAATAGATTGTGGGGTATTTGTGGTAGTATGAGTTGGCAGTGACAGAAAAGTGAAAATATCTAATCGGTTCACCTTCCATATTTTAGCCCAGTCTGAGGACGTTGCATAAGTTAGTGTATCTGAGTTGTCCAATGGCCCTGGCCAGTAATCATTTCCTGTTTGCCTGTAAGTCTGGGCTGCTACATGCAATTGCCCGCTACCATCATAAGCAGATAACCAGATGCTGCCTACAAAATTTATATTTTTTTGGGATCCGTTAGGGTAATAGCATTTTGGTTTAAAGGATAGAGTATCAGAATCCCACCACATATCACCATGTACCAATACCGTGGCATTGATATTGTTGATGTTTACGGAGTCCCTGGTATGAAAAGCACTCTGGGCCAGTGCACTAGCCGAAATGATACTACAGCAATAAAGGACGGAAAATATTTTTTTCATGTGATTGTAATTTATTCTTTCAGAAATTTTACTGTTTTGTGCAGGGTGCAGGTGCTGTATTTTACAAAATAAATACCTCTGGCAAAAGAACTGATATTAACCTCATTAATGTTTCCTGTTTTGCTTATCGGGGTGTTGATATACTGGCCGATGGCATTATATATTCTGATGGATTCTTCATTGGCATTTGCAGTGTTGTTCTTAATATATAAAACGTCATGCGCCGGGTTGGGGTAAATTACCAGGCTGCTATCGGTGCTTTGGGTTACAGAATTACTATCCGCTCCGTTAAATGGTCTTAATGGGTAGCGGAAAATATGCCAGGCTGTATCAGCAAGGTTTTTTATGCTATCGAGCGTTATACGGCCACATCCACCCACATTTGTATCGATTACAACCAGCCCCATTACAATATGTTGATTACTTCCGGCATTTAAATAGAAATCATTGCTGGATAGGATGATTCGTCGTTCTCCAGGATTGTTGTTACTACTGCATTCAGACCATTGTGTAGAATCTGCCGGATCTCCGGTAAAAACATAATTACAATCAGGGCCCGAGCCAGATCCATGTGACGGGATTCCCGGGCCTGCAAAATCATTGGTTATATGTCGCCCATATCTGAATTTTGAACGCATATAATTATTGTATTCAGTATCTGTGAATGGAATACCTTTAAATGATTGGTCATTATCGTAATAGGTAAAGCTACCTGCGGGCACATAGGTGTAACCAAAATCGCCTGGCAGTGAAATAAGTGTCAGGCCTGCCAACGGGCCCTTTTTATCGCTGTTGGACGGGTGGCCATTTAGCCAGTCGTCATTTGAGGGGTTGTATCCAATGCACATCCTTCGGGAAGAATCGAAACTAATAAAATTCTCAAAATAGCCGTATAATTCGATGTCGTCCCATATAGCCCATCTAAAATTATGGTAGTTATTGCCTGATTTATTTATGATGTTGAAATCGTAATAAATTACATTGTCAATCATCCTGTTTCTTTTGTAGGCATAGGCCATAACATGCACCTCTACGCCCAGTGGCATGCCATGGGTTGTGGTATGGCCGGGGTCATTATCGCTGAAAACCCACCATAGCGCCTGGTCGCCTTTAAAATCGGGATACTCGCCCAAAAGAGGCTCATAAATGCCACTGTGATTCAGGTCCATAAAAGGTGCCATATCACCAGAAACGGTAAGAGGCGCCCCTCCATTTACTGTTGCATACACATTCCCTTTTCCAGGCCAGGAAAGAATGGATAAAGGCGTATTGTATGTAGTGTGTATCAGATGAGAATGAAAAGCAGATATATCAGTTCTGTTTATTTTCCAAATATGGGCCCAAAGAGCAGAGGTGGCATAAGATAATGATCCGGAAATATCTAATGGCCCAGGCCAATAATCATTTCCTGCCTGCTTGTAGGTTTGCGCAGCAACATGTAAATTATTCCCGGCATCATATCCACTCATCCATACAGCACCTGCATTTGATACACTTCTGCCTGTGCCTTTTGGAAATTTACATTCCCCAGTCCCAAGTGCAGGATTCCACCACATGTCACCGTGTACTAATACAGATGCTGCGATGTTATTAATGTCGATTGAATCGGTAGTATTAAATGGTGTTTGCGCAGCCAACTTAAAAGTGGCTGCGCAGAACACCATCATGAGGCAGTAAATTTTTCTCATAAACGATAATTGTATTTTCTACTCTTTCATGAATTTAGCTGTTTGCAAAACTTCACCATTATGATACCTTATTAAATACAAGCCAACCGGTAAGGTGCTGATATCTGCTTCCATCCTGTTTCCTGATTTGCTAACAGGTAAATGGAGCAACTGACCTATTGTATTGTAAATACTGATGGTTTCTTCACCAATGGAAGTACCGGGATTTTCTATAATGAGCTTGTCATGCGCGGGGTTGGGATAGATAAGTACATTTTTGATGCTATTGAGATTTGCAATACCGGATGGAGGGATGGGAAGTGGTGGGTTATGGTAGTTATACCATGCTGTATCGGCTACTGTTTTTATACTGTCAAATTTTGCTGTTGGGCAGCCATTTGAAAGTAAAGGGTTTGTGGTAACCAATGCCATAACCAGGTGTTGGGATGATTCGGATGGAAGAGCAAAATCATTGCTAGCTATAATGAAACGGCGATCGCCGGGAATGTTTTTGCAATTGCATTCTGACCAGGAATTTGTATCTGAAGGATCGCCGGTATATATGTAATTGGTAGCAGGTCCGCTGCCCTGGCTAAGGCAAGGCTGCCCTGGTCCTCCGAATGTATTGGTGAAATGTATTCCCAGGCCATTCTCGGAACGCAGATAATTGCTGTATTGTGTATCAGTAACAGGATTGCCATAGCTGGAAAAATCATTGTTATAACTGGTATAACTACCTGCCGGTACAATTGCCGGCCCTGAATCTCCGGGTAAGGATACCAAGGTTATGCCTGCCGTAGGAATATGAGTGCCATAAGAGTTTGCGGGATGCCCTCCAATGCCCCCATCATCGGTAGTGCCATTATAGGTTATACCCATCCTGTGAGTGGAATCGTAACCTATATAGTCATCATAACTATAACCCAGGTCCATATCATCCCACAGGCCTATGCGGAAGTTGGTGTAATTGCGTGGAGACCTGTTCATAATATTGTAGTCGAAGTAAATTACATTATCAATCAGGGTGCATCTTTTGTAGGCATAGGCCATTGTATGCACTTCCACACCCAATGGTTTACCATGTGTTGCGTTATGTGCCGGGCCATTGTCGCTGAAAACCCACCAGAGTGCCTGATCGCCTTTTATATCGGGATATTCGCCCAGCAGGGGTTCATAAGTGCCATTGCCATTCAGGTCTACAAATGGGGCCATATCATTGGTAATAGTAAGCAAGTATCCAGCATTTCCTTTTGCATGCGTATTCCCCTTTCCGGGCCATGTAAGAATGTTGGCTGGTACAGTGGTTGTGTCCCATATCGATAAAGACTGGAAATACTGAATATCTGTCCTGTTTACCTTCCAGATATGTGCCCATTTAAAAGATGTGGCATTGGTAAGTGTATCGCTTGCATCAAGCGGGCCAGGCCAGTAATCATTCCCGGTTTGGCGGTAAGTCTGAGCAGATACATGCAAACCACCGCCTGCATCGTAACCAGACATCCAAATTGCACTGGCAAAGTTGATGTGTTTTCCGGAGCCTTTTGGAAACTCGCAGCTTGCAGCACCTGAATCAGGATTCCAGAACATATCGCCATGTACCATTACCCTGGCATTGATGTTGTTGATGTCCACAAAATCGAAGGTATGGAAGGGTGTCTGCGCCTGAGCAGGGGAACAGAAAACAACAGAAGCAAGCAGGATCAGGGGTGAAAATTTCTTCATGTGTTTGACTTTAACGGCTTGACTATTCAATAAAAACGAGTTTGCAGCAACGCCGACTATTAATAAGACGTAAAAAAGGAATGATACCTTGGGTGGTACGGCTATTTTTTTTCAAAGGAGTGTAATTAGTTCCCCTGCAGTATTCAATTTTATCACACCATCTGCCGGGCTTTTAGTTCCAGGTATTTATTGATCACATCTATACCGAGGTTTTGCGGGGTGGTAAGAATGGATAGAATACCATGACGGCGCAGTTCCTTAACTATCTGTCGTTTCTCGAGGTCGAACTGGTCGGCTATGGTTTTAATGTAGATACCTTCTATGCTATCGGGTGTAGACTCGTGAATCTCCTTAAGCAGGGTATTCTGGAAAAATATGACACAGGCCAGGTGTCGTTGAGCTATCTTCTTTAAGAATGGCAACTGCCTTTCTAGTGATGAATAAGTCTCGAAATTGGTAAACACTAGGATAAGGCTGCGCTGGGTTATGCCCCTGTGTATAGCTGACCAAACAGCATCATAATCACTTTCCTGGAAAAGTGTCTGCTGCTTATACAGTGTTTCAAGAATGCGGTGCAATTGATTGGTGCGCCTATCGGCAACGATAACATCCGATACTTTGTTGGAGAAAGTGATCAGCCCTGCTTTATCCTGCTTGAGCAAGGCTACATTAAGCAGCGCCAGGCACGCATTGATGGAATGATCCAGCAGAGTCATACCTTCAAAAGGCATCTTCATACTTCGCCCCTTGTCGATAAGGCAATATATCTGCTGCTGACGTGCATCGGTAAAGGTATTGACCATAAGGCTGGTGCTGCGGGCTGTAGCTTTCCAGTTGATGGTGCGCACGTCGTCGCCCATTACATAATCCTTGATTTTCTCAAATTCGAGGCTGTGGCCGAGTCTGCGTATTTTTTTTACCCCGCTTATTGTATTTCCGCTTATAGCCATCAACTGGTATTTGCGCAACTGCTGAAAGGCAGGATATACTTTTACCATTGTCGGTTCGGCGATCTTGTACCTTCTTTGCAATAAGCCAATGGGGCTTGATACAAAGCACAACAGGTGACCAAAATGGAATTCGCCTCTTGACAATGGCTTTAAATTATAGGCTACAGTTTCTCTTGACTTAAAACCTATAGCCACAACCAACTCGAAATTGCGCACCTGGAACTGGAATGGCAACTCGTCTATAAGCCGCGCCTTTATTTTGTATGGGTATGAATTGATGATGGATAATGTTACCTTATTATCATCGCTGATGCTGAACCGGGATGAGAGCAGACGGTTTGCTTTCAGGCTGCCCTTAAGAAAAAAGAGGAGGCAATAGTCGAGCAATGTGATGGCAAGAACAGCTAATGTAAAGGCAACAACGGGCTGGTAAAGGATTTTAATGAAAAAGGAAGTGAACAACAAAATAACACAAGCACCCAGCAACAGGTACCACCTCTTGCTGATAAACAAATCGCCTATGTACTTTTTAATGATGTTCATACAATAAAACAAAACCCTAAGGAACTTAGTGACGATGATTAAATAAAGTACACCATCTTACTCGTTCTATTCCATTTTTATTTCGTTGCAAAAGTCTTTAAATAATTCATTATTCGCAGATTTTACGCCTCATAAAAAAGAAATATAACTTCGCAATATGGTGGAACTTATTTCGTCAACGTTCCT
>CAIUZK010000180.1 GCA_903903635.1 uncultured Bacteroidota bacterium | reverse complement strand
GAATTAAAAACACATGAATTACAAATACCTGAAATACCTGCCTTACCTGTTTGGCCTGGTTTTCATTTTATTCTTTTTTTGGGGAGATAAAATGGGCCACAACCTGATATATCTTTTCCTGGCAATATTTGGAATTGCTTTGTTTTTTATGGCCCGCTATTTATTCATCTATTCGTTTAGCGGTGAGTCAAAATCATTGCTGCTGAAAATAATTTTTGGCGGTTTTATCCTGGTATTTGTTGTTCCGTTTTTAGGGCTGGTTGGCTTTTTTGTCCGCAATAGCGTTACTGATTATCTGAGAGAACAATATATTGCCTCCATCAGGTATGGGTATATCAATAAAGCAGGGCAAACGGTTATTCCTTTTCAGTATAAGGATGCCGGGCCTTTTGAGCATGGTTATGCACTCGTTACAAAAGATACAATAAGCTATTGGATAGATTCGCTGGGCAACAAAGCCCCCAACCAGCATTTGCTATATACCCATCATCCCGAAAAACGCAATTTTTATGACCGCATAAGCGATGAGCGGCAGCTTGGCCATGATATGAAAAAGTTTGGGAACGTGGGCGATATTATAAACGCTGATTCAGCCACTGAAGGGCTGAATGTGGTACGCTTATTCTACCGGGAAGTTTATTATTCAAAGTACTTCAATTATACAATTCATTTCCGGTATGGTTTCGGCGACTCAGCACGTAAGGTCATCATTCCCTGTTGTTTCCTCAATGCATTCCCCTTCCGCGAGGGGCTGGCATTGGTGGCCGACACTACTTACTCAAAACGCACAAGCTATTTACGGCTCGGATATATAGACCATACCGGTCATTACGTAATACCACCAGTATATGAATATGCCAGTGATTTCTATGAAGGCAAAGCAGCAGTTTCAAAAGTTATGAGGGAATAATATGATTGATAATTTTTTAAAAAAAACATGAAAAATAAGCTAATAATGATCACTGCGTGTATGTAACCCACGCCGCCTGCCATAGCGCAGAAAGAAGGCTTTACCAATAAAGCCGAGGCCAGAGATGAAATGAAAAACGGACAGAATGAGGGCAAGTGGTTATTATATATTGATAACGCTGTGAGCATTACATAAAATGCAGCCGCAGCGGCTGCTTATCTGCTTGAAGTTTATGATGCCGGTAAACCCATAGGCTTGGTACGGGTTTATTACCAGTGATAATGCTCAGGTCTATTTCTTCTTTACTTTTTCGTTATTACCATCTTATATCTTTCTCCCTCTTTGTTGTTTATGTTTATAATATAAGAGCCGGGTGATAATGTTTGTAGGGAAATATTATTGTCTCCCGGCTGTAAGCTTCCAAAATATACTACTGTGCCCAGCATATTTATGATATGGAAGCTTGCTGCAGTTTGCATACCATCTATATGTAGTACATTACCGGCAGGATTGGGGTAAACGACAATATTGTAAGGGTTATTAACAATACCCATCACGCTGGTCGTTATTCGTCCAACAGAGCAACCAAAATAATCCTGCCCACCGGGTAAACTAATGGTAGTGCCATTCCCCAATTGCCCTTTATAATCAGCACCCGCGGTACATATGCCATTTGCCATAGTTTTAAATCCTGCGGCATGCAGGCCAAATACGCTGCCTCCGGATATCGCCCCATCAGCCGCGGATATATAATGCCAGTTGGTATCGGTTCCTGCCTGTGCAATCGGTTGGGAAGAAGATGTAGGTGATATGCCTAATTGGCCTGCGGCATTATATCCCCATCCCCAAAGAGTGCCATTTTGTTTTATGGCAAACCCAAAAGAAGATCCGGCGGCAATAAAACTCCAGTCTGAGCCTGTTCCCACCTGGGTAAACAGGGAATCGTTAGTGGTAGCGGTACTAATCCCTAATTGCCCGTTCCCATTAAACCCAGTTGACCATAGAGTGCCATCTGATTTCAATGCAAGGGAAAATTCAAAACCACCGCTTACCATTGCCCAGTTAGTGGCGGTGCCTATCTGTGTAGGCGACCCAAAAATGTCTGTATTACCGGTTCCAAGTTCTCCATCTCCATTGTAGCCCCATGCCCATAATGTACCATCCTGCTTTAATGCCAATGTAAATACTCCGCCCGCCGAAACTGTTTTCCAGTTATTAGCTGTACCGATTTGTACAAATGAATTATGGCTGATGGTATCTCCGGTACCTAACTGTCCGTAAGTGTTATCGCCGGTAGCCCATAACGTACCATCATCAAGTATGGCCAAAGTATGCGCCTGTCCCGCACTCACGTAACGCCAGTGTCTTACTGCGCTTACCTGTGTGGGCGCAGTATTAGTAGAATTTGAGCCTGTACCCAATTGTCCATTACCATTAAGGCCCCATGCCCACAGCGTACTATCTGCTGCAATAGCTATAGCATGAACTGCACCGGAGGCCGCATATATCCATTTTTGTGTAGGTACGGCCTGGATTGGTGTATCAGACATTGTATAGGTTGAATTTCCCAACTGCCCGTTCCCGTTATATCCCCATGTCCATAATGTGCTGTCTGACCTTAAGGCCAGTGTAAATTCTGTTCCGCATTCTATATGGGTGTAAATTTGCGCAGATAATGATGCTATTGAACAGTAAAAAATAATAATAAATAAGAATGTTTTTTTCATGAT
>CAIUZK010000179.1 GCA_903903635.1 uncultured Bacteroidota bacterium | reverse complement strand
CTATATTTATTTGCACATTGGAAGCATGGCTTTACGCCATAGCGCAAAAGACTGAATAAGAAGAGCCGTATGACGGGAGACTGTCACGTACGGTTCTGTGAGAGGGTGAGGTGAAACTTCTTGCTCTACTCGACCGAGACATTCGTAGTTACGAATTTCTCTGTATTCTTATTTACCGATTACACGCAGGGCGCTTTCATATAATTTGTCTTTGGTGATCTTATTGTTGTCATAACCCGTGAGTTCGCATACTGCCGAGTTATCCCTTATCCATGAGGCTGTCTTCAACTCTGATGCCGGGTATACTGCGCGGCTGATGATTTTGTGTGATAGCCAGCTGTGTCTGTTCTTCGCTGAAGCCTGCTGTGGTCAGCACCCTGGCAATATCGAGTTCTTCCATGGTTTGATCACAAAGCCATTCCGCACCTATCTCCCGGACATTGCTATGGCGCATCGTATCGGCGTTGATGTGTCGGTTGTGTGGGTCGAACGCAGTCAGATCAAGCCGATTCTCCCCTATGATCCTTTCCCACAGGCGCTCCGTCAGTTCTTTTACAGCCTCGTCCGTCACTTCAAATATTGCCTGTTTTTGTTCATAACGGGCAGTGAGCAATCTGGCCGTAAGATTTAATTGCTCAGCTGTATAATCATCTTCTATAAACCCAATGTTCAGTATTGTGCGATGACATACCCGGCCCGCCAGATTACGATAGCTTTCCACCAGCCGGTAATAAGCATCGCTCTTTTGTTTCTCTTTGTTGTAGCGCAGACTGAACTTGAAATACACACTACAAAGCTCAACATGGTGCTCCAAAAAAACAACACCCCTTGTGTACTACAAACCCTTGTGAAGGCGTGCACAACCAAATCTTTCGACCCGCCCCCCCCTGCGAAAAAGTAGTAGCATTTTCTTTTAGAAACTCCCAAACTTTAACATTTGAAGCCCATTAGACTGCAATGTGGGCTAACTTGACTCAACCAATAATCCGCAATATAAATATTGCCGATTTCATCAACACTTACGGCATACGGGTTTAATATAAAAGCGCATGTTGCAGGTCCACCATTATTACCACCCCCTGCACCTGTGGCGGTATCACTTCCAGCAATAGTAGAAATTATTCCAATTGAGAAATTTACGGAACGCACAAGTTGTTGATGACAAATAAAAAGATGTCCGGAATTGTCGAAATTAAGGCCTACAGGTAAATTAAGTTCAGCACCAGTTGCGGGGCCTCCATCTCCGAGAGGGCCACCTATCCCATTACCAACACATGTTGTAATAATCTGCCCATGTCCCACAAACGGCAATAAAAGAAAGAGAAATAAAATTCTTTTCATTTTATAAAATATCCAATACTGCAAATTAGAGAATAAACGGGACGTATGCAATAATATTTTTATTGTGGTTGTCGGTTTCCGTCTATACTGGTCTTAATAATGGAATGGCTTAATTTAATGTGTCGTTCGGCGAAAAGCTGCCAATGACATGCATTGTAAATATATGGTAATCAATTTGTTGAAGAATGCAAAATCTCTGTCCTGAACGAGAAAAACCACCCCGGCTGTATTCGGCATTCGCCTCATCCAGCATCCCACTCCTTGAAAAAACTTACCATTACCCAAAACTT